>JABZJU010000100.1 GCA_015257635.1 Nanosynbacter sp.
TTAATCATCGGTGCAGCCACAAATAATTCAACCGGCAACGGAATGTCAGATTCCGGAATCGCTCTCATGTCAGGCCACTCACCCTCATATATAGATATTTTCGTTTCACCAGCAATATTGCCTTTAATTGATTCATTCAAATCGTATAGTGAAACTGGCTTCTCTATTGGATGAGCGTCAATCTTAAACAAACTATTCACAATCAAATCAACTCTCGGATCGTTTGCTGGTATATCCTCTGGAAGATCTTCAATACATTGCACTAGTTCAGGCGACTTTCCGACATCGCAAAGTGCCAACTTATCAGTATTTTCGTAAGCCAAATCACGCGAATCAATCTTGCATTCTCTCATTATGTCTATATAATACAATACTTAAAGACATTTGTCAATGTATGATATAATTTTATAGATATGGCAAAGATTTCTTTAGATATGGATTCTCTGAAAAATGAACGAGCTGATTTAAGCAATTTTTTAGCGCAACCTGATGCTTACAGCTCACCAGATTTTACAGTAAAAAACAAACGATTTTCAGAATTAGAAACGCTTATTTCCAAGGGTGAAGAGCGAGAAAACCTGGAAAAAAACTTAGTAGAGGCCAAAAAATTAGCTAACGAAGGCGGTGAATTGGCCGCTCTGGCGAAACTTGAAATTACTGAAACCGAAGCTCGATTGACCGAATTAGAAGAAGAATTATTCATCCTACTTACCCCGAAAGACCCCAACGATGAGAAAAATATCATCATGGAAATCCGCGCTGGAGCTGGCGGTGATGAAGCGTCATTGTTTGCGGCGGAACTATACCGCATGTATTTACGTTGGTGCGAATCTAACGGCTATAAAGTAGAACTAATTAGCGAATCAGCCAATGATTCTGGCGGCTATAAAGAAGTTATTTTCATGATCAAGGGCGACGCACCATACTCTAAATTGAAGTTCGAAGGTGGCGTACACCGAGTTCAACGAGTTCCAGTAACTGAAAGCCAAGGTCGCGTCCACACTTCAACTGTAACGGTGGCAGTTTTGCCAGAAGCAGAAGAGGCTGACATTGAGATAAACCCGAACGATTTGCGAGTTGACATTTACCGCTCCAGTGGACACGGCGGTCAAAGTGTGAACACTACAGACTCAGCAGTGCGAATCACCCACTTGCCGACTGGAATGATAGTTACAAACCAAGACGAAAAATCGCAAATTAAAAACCGCGAAAAAGCCATGAGCGTGCTTCGTTCGCGATTGTTACAGATGAAAATTGACGAGGAAAACGCCAAATTAAGCGCCGAGCGACGCTCGTTGGTTGGAACTGGCGACCGCTCGGAAAAAATCCGAACGTACAACTTCCCGCAAGACCGAATCACCGACCACCGCATTCACTACAGCCGCAGCAATATCCCCGCTGCAATGAACGGGGATATCGACGATTTGATTGAAAATCTACAGAGATATGAGCGCGAGTTGAAAGCTCAGAATGCTAATCATTAAAGAGGTCTGGATTCCTAAATTCTAAATCAAGTGCAGCCCCTCTCCACTTATCGCGGTCGTTAGGACTTAAAGATTCGTCGCTAGCGCGCTGTTTATATTTTTCATATAAACCCTTAATCGCCGCTTCATCAGCTGCCCTCCGCTCCTCGGGAGTCATCTCTCGACGCTCTTCCTCTCGTTGATTCAACACCTCAGTATCACTCTCTACTGCTGCAACTGGAGTTTCTTTAGCCCTATTCCATCC
>JABZJU010000101.1 GCA_015257635.1 Nanosynbacter sp.
CTCCTGGACCAATCGCTTCGCCTAGTTTGAGCGCGTTGAATGCTGCTGCTGACCCGATAAACTCTGATTATCTATATTTCCTGAGCGGCGACGATGATACTACGTATTTTGCGAAAACTAACGAAGAGCACGAAGCTAATGTCAAAGCTCACTGTCAAAAGAAGTGTCAGATTTCTTGACAAAAACGCATTTTATAAAATTTATTGACTTTATTGTCAATGTTGTGTAAAATAGATGTTAGATCATTTGTCTAATTTATCAAGATAGAGGTAGATTGTGATAAATGACCTACCAGAATTGTCGATACGGATATGACAAAACTAATGTAGAATAATAAATAATCAATTAGGTCGACAAAATATCCTGTTCTGTTGCAAGAAGAAAGACAATTCGGTAGAGGCGCTGGTGGTAACACCTACGCAAGGAGAACGATTATTCGTAACCATTTTATATCTCTTCGGAGTAAAAAGCGTAAACTGCAATCATTTGCAATTTACGGTGGAATGTTTTTATTGACTGTATCTTTTTTGGTCTATGGCAATAGTGGTAGTAATGTATCTGCTGAAAGATCAAAAACATTAGCATCGACTGAGATTGCTAGTACTTCTACGCCAACTGGGGCTACTAAGGCCAAGATTGCCTCGGTTGATAAGTTGGTTGCGGCTAGCGCTGTAACTAGTTTGGCTGAAACTGCAGAATTACCTTCAGCTGGTGATTTGCGCGAATCTGAAACTTCGTTGACGATTAAGAAGAATCTTTCTCAGAACGATGCGGAGGTTATAGCAAAGCCTGACATAGTTAAGCTAGATACTTCAGCGGCTCGTGGCATCTCTTCTTACGTAACCAAAGAGGGCGATACGATGGATGCTATTTCGAAGAAATTCAAGATTTCATCACAGACACTTCGCTGGGCAAACAATACGACCTCCGATGCCATAGAGCCAAATAAAACACTGGTTGTACCTCTTGTTGACGGCGTTGTCTATACCGTTAAGAACGGTGATACTGCTCAATCTTTGGCGGAAAAATATAAAACGAGCGCTGAACGTATCGTTTTGTATAATGATATTGACGACGGCTCTAGGTTATCTGTCGGTTCTCGAATCGTACTGCCTGGCGGTGAGCTTCCAGAGAACGAGAGGCCTGGTTATGTTGCGCCAAGAAGTAGGTCTTATAGCAATAGATATTCTTCTCTAGAGTCGTCCACTACTACGGGCGCAAGTCGAAATTGGCTGACCGCTTCTGTCGGTAATCGTTATGCGGCTGGTAACTGTACTTGGTATGCATATGAGCGTCGTTTGCAACTTGGTCGTCCAATCGGTAGTTTCTGGGGTCATGCTAAGGCTTGGAGTACTAGTGCTCGTGCTGCTGGGCTCGTGGTTAACAATGTTCCAGCGCCGGGTGCTATTATACAGAATACTTGGGGTGGCTTTGGTTACGGACACGTCGGTATCGTGGAGCGAGTAGATGGTCAGAATATCTATGTTTCGGACATGAATTATAAGGGTTATAATATTATCTCTTCTCGTATCGTACCGCTTGCTGAGGTTGGCCGCTATAACTTTATTCACTAAAACTTTAAAATGACACCAGCGTAACACCCCGTCGACTGGCGGGGTGCTTTTTGATATACTAAAGATATGTTTGTGGATATTGCAAAAGTTTTAGTGCGCGCCGGTAGAGG
>JABZJU010000102.1 GCA_015257635.1 Nanosynbacter sp.
ATCCTGGACGCGTTATGTGGGATGACAATGGAAACATTGGTAAGCGTTATCGCCGTCAGGATGAAATTGGTACGCCGCACTGCGTGGTTATCGATTTTCAGACGCTGGAAGACGACACTGTTACCATTCGTGAGCGAGATACGACGGAGCAGAGGCGGATGAAAATTGGGGAGTTGTAGGCAATAGATATGGCATCACCACTTCAAGAATATGAGAATAATAACCATGAACGCTGGAAGGTTATGTATGATGTTCCACCGTGGTCTGTAGATTCAATCATTAGACATATTACATTAATCTTTTTTAGTGTAAAGAATGATAATGTTGTTCAAACTATTCAACGCCGTATGAGAATAATGTTGCCTGAGTATTGTCCGGTTAATTATCATAATGAGTATATTTTTTTGGAGTCTTTAGAGGAAAATTGTAGTAACGGTTCTGGAGATATAGTACTTCGTTTGTTAGATATTACTATTAAATATATTCGTGATTATGCGCCTAATACACTAGAGACAAAGAGCAAATTAGGTGACGTATACGGCGGCGACCTGCTGGACGGAATAGAAAACCTATTGAGTAATGGCAGTAAGTGGAAGGTCTTGCGAGATCGAAATAGTGAATCTGGGCTTATCGAGCGAGTTAATCCAGAAATTACAAAAATTGCACAAGAGATAAATGATGACTTTCTGACGAAAGCGTGGAATCAAGCTTTTCAGCGTCAACCCGATCCTGAAAATGCAGTTGTATCGGCACAAAAAGCCATTGAGAATATTGCTTCAAAGCTTGGGCTTACGAAGGCTACTAGTAAGGTGTACGGCACTCTTCTTGGTGACATAAAAGCGAATCCGCACCTTTATTTCAGTAGGGCGAGGGACGCGTATGATTTACAAAATATTATCACTAAGCAGCCCAAGGACAAATTGAATGTTAACGAACAGTTTGCTAATTGGTTCTGGAGTGGTATGGATCTGATCCAGAAGACAAATCCGGGACGTCACCCTTCTAAAGAAGTCGGAGAATTTAGTTTATCTGCTGAGGCGGCGCAACAGGCGGTAATTATTGCAACAGTGATTTGCTGGTTTATTGAAAGCGGGTCATTTTTTAAGGATGACATTTCCAAAAAACAAAGTAAATAATAGTGATATAATTATTCTCATGTCAAACGCCATAAACGGACAACTCATCACGCACGATTCAGAAGGTGCTATCAAGCGCGATTACCTCTATCGTGTTTCCATAAAGGCTCTGATTTATAATGACGCTGGACAGATTTTGGTTGTTAAAGAGGACGGGCGGCCGCTTTGGGATCTTCCTGGCGGCGGAATGGATTATGGCGAGACTTTTGAGTCGGCTTTGAAGCGGGAATTGTATGAAGAGGTTGGCTATAAGGGCAATCTTCGCTATCAGCTTTTTGACGCGTCGGACGAGATTTATATTGAGCGAATTGACGCTAACCAAATTTGTTTTTCTTGTCGTGTGTGGACGGAAAACTTTGATTTTTCAGCGGGCGTCGATGCGGACGAAGTGACGTTTATGGATCCTGAAGAGTTGCGACTCCAAGAGAGCGAGTCGGGTGCGCCGCTTCGATATAAAGTGCATTTGAAGTGGCAGAAATTGTGTGGCGCAAAGAGTTTGCCGATAGAATAGTATTGACTTTTTCCATAAAATAGTATAGAATATCAGG
>JABZJU010000103.1 GCA_015257635.1 Nanosynbacter sp.
GCGATGTAGTTTCATTGCCTGGGGGTACCGCAGGTGGTGACTGGCCGTGTGCGGCTGTAGGATTAATCAAAGGGCAATATAGGGATAGTCTAAACATCGACAGCGGTGCGTGTAAAAAAATTGTTGATAATGGTGGAAAAAATCAGCTTAACACTGGGCAAACTCCAATAGTTACAAACGGAGAGGATACATTAGGCGGCTTAAAATTAAACGCGAATGATAGCTTGTGCTATGTAGTAATGGTTAGTGATTATAATGGCTCGGTGCCTTCAACGGATTTTAGGTACGCAGTTAAGTGTATTAGGTCGTCAAAAAGACCAAAGGTTCAGGTTTGGGGTGGAGATATTAAAACAGATAAAGACGTTATTACAAGCAAAACCGCAAATACTGTAAATGTTCCTGATCAAGATTTGAGGTTTATTGAGGTTGATAAAACGTCCGCGAGAGCAATGGGGTTGTATGGTACTGGTTTGGATAGGCATGGTAATAAGCTTGGTCGTAAAGTGTCGTTTAGTCCCGGTGAATATGGATATAAAGGGGGTGATGAACCTGATCCGCATTGGTCGATAGTGTGCTCTGAGGATCAGTATGGTGGTAATGGAAACCAGAGAGCATACAAGAAGTCTACTGGGCAGCCAGATTATCTTCCGAGCTGCAATGGTGATGCGACCAACCTAAAAGACGACTATCAAGCTAGAACGGTCGTAACGACACAGTGGCGCAATCCCGGTTGGGGTGATCAATTATCGGATGGCTTCGCTACGTGCAACCCTGCTTCTTCTCCATACTCCCAGCTGATTGGAGATGCTTCATTTGTCTATAATAGCGCTTATTGCAACGGGGGTGTCTGGAGAACGTCTCATTCTGCAAAATGGATTAGCATAAACAGCTTTGGTCAACATACGCACTTTCGTAGTAGGCAAGATCCAGCGGCCCTAAATTGCATGAGCCCTTCTTTGTCTGAATTGGAGAAAATTAGGTGCTCGAATACTTATGTTTTTAGGCTGAAAGGAATTAATTTAGGGGAATTAAAAAATGCCAAAAAGCTAGAGTTTGTTTTTAGTGGAGCTGTAGATAACTTTGTTAAGGTGAAAATTAATGGTCATGAGATGAAAGTTCTAGGTAACGTAAATGGGACGAGGCCTGAAGGTGTTCAGTATGATGGTTGGGGTCTTCCGGGTTTTTCTGGAAACTCTGGTTTTACTGCTGAGATGCAGCCTGGCACCGTATTATACAGTGATAATAACGTTATCGACATTTATATAAAATCCGATCCATCGCATATAGGGTTGTTAATTGAGGATATATCTTTACGGTATAAAATGGATCAAACTAACCAAAATGTTTATGGCTCTTGGGGTGAATATGGAATTATTGCTAACGGCAAGGCGGATTCGGCTTCGGGTGCTGGATTGTCATCGTCGTTTAATGGTCGTTCGGGAGTAACTCCACGTGACTATAATAAGCTAACTTTTGCTAATATTCCAAAGTTTGGTAATTTTAGCAGTACCGGTTCGGTTCCAGATAATTTTACCCTACCGTCAGTTCGCGGGGCGAGAGGTAATATCTCTGGCAATGTAGATGTGAATAATCTAGCTTCTGGTGAATATAACGCTGGAAACGTAACCTTAACGGGGTCAAAATTAAGCGTAGGCAAGAGTATGGTCATAAAG
>JABZJU010000104.1 GCA_015257635.1 Nanosynbacter sp.
CATTAGATATATTATAACATTATTCGATCGTTAAGTAATGGGATGATAGTTGCTGCTTTATAATCTTTAAAGATTTTTTATATGTAGACGCTATATCATTTTCCATCTTTCGTATAGCTGATACATCACTGGCTTGGGATGCTGCTATACCATCAAAGTTACTTGCTAAATTATCCCAGTCAATTGTTGGATAGTCAACTTTATCGCAGTCAGTCAATCTCGCCATTGCAAAACACAATACATCAAGCGACACAGCTGTTCCGATTTTATCTTGCGAATCTCGGTAGAGATCAATGATTTCGCGAGCAATGATAGCCTGTTGAACGTAGTCGTTGTCGACTTCCATATGTCTATTCTGTTTCATATTGATAAGTATACGCTAACTAACGTTATTTTGCAGATTCCTAATGCTTGTATCATACGGAATTTTCCATAATTCGCCGTCAATGTTTAGGTTTTTCAGAAAATTGCACATTTGTTGCTGAATGTTTTTTTACGTCGATATTGTCTTCGGTCAAAACTTCCAACTCAATAAATAACCCCAATCCAGCAACTTCGTCGATACAGATTGTATATTCCTAAGTCTTTGACTCAAGGCGAATCTTATCAACTGTAACGACTTTTTGCCATCCTAATGCCGTGAGCATTTGGCGCGCCGCATTTCCGTCATCAACTGCAAATTCGTATTCATCAGACACTAGCTTCGTCTGTCCCTCGACCTTCAGCGTCATCAAGCTTTGTTGCAGCTCACCAGTTTCCGGATTAAGAACATCGCGCACTCGCATAATTTTTGAGCCAGGCATAATTGGCGCGTCAACTTGCTCGGGCAATAGAAAAACCGTATCAATTTGGTGTTTGCTTAATATGGGTGCGATAAGTTGCTCTTTAAGAATGGTGAGAAGATCGCTCTGCGTTATGTCGCCCGATATCTTAAATTTGGATTCTACTTCAATCATAAATTTCCTCTTTTGGATTTTGCTGTAGAATGACTCGTTTTTAGTGAATACTCTCCCGCCAAATAATCTTTCATAACTCCCGACAGCTTCTTTGCGCATTTGTCGGTTATTTCATGCCGCTGAGTTGCCATTGACGTATGGGTGATATTGTTATGATCTTTTGCTAATTTCTTCAGGTTTCTCTCGACAATCAGCGGGTCAAGTTTGCCAGACAAAATAGCAATCGGAAGAGTGAGTTCGGCGATATCACTCATTGTCGTCTGATTGATAATCGCGGTGTTCAGGGCGATTAAAAACGACTCAGAGGTAACCTCATCAACCTTAAATCCTGCGTCAGGCCAAATATTATGCCGATCGGCGAATTGCAAAAAGCGTTTCGAACTGCGCGGATGACTATTGAAAAATTCATAAAGCGTACGTAAAATCTTCTCTGGATGATGGATTTTTTCGTCGACCCTCGGATAATATATTGGCGGACTGCACAAAATAAGCGACTTACTTAACTTCGGATATTGCTTAGCAAGCTCTACCGCGGCCAGCGACCCCATAGAATGACCGATGACAACATCAACGTGATTTATAAATTCCCTACGCAAAGTAGCGGCGATGCTTGCGGCTTGGTCGTGAACATTGTAGGTTTTCCAATCAGGCTTGGGCGAATTGCCAAATCCCAGCATGTCAATTGCTATAACTCGTGCAT
>JABZJU010000105.1 GCA_015257635.1 Nanosynbacter sp.
GCACAAAATCTCGGTCGTGAGACACAATCAGGACGCCTCCATTATAGTTTTTTAACGCGTGTTCTAGCGCTTCGATTGTCGGTATATCAAGATTATTGGTCGGCTCATCAAGAATCAATAAACCAGCACTATTGGCAGCTATTCCTGCCAAGAGTACCTTGGCGCGTTCACCTCCGCTTAACTCGCTGCCTGGTGTTACTTGAATAATATCTTTCTTGAGATTGAACCGAATAAGTAAATTAATTGCGTCATGCAATTCAAGTGATGGCGCAAGGTGACGAAGGTTATTGAGCGCAGAGTCGTCAGGTAACGGCAATGTTTGATTTTGATCGACGTAGATAATATTTGCTTGCTTGCTGGCATGAACATCGCCAGATGAAACAGGAGCGTCACCTATGATACCGCGTATCACAGAGGTCTTTCCCGAGCCATTTTCACCCTTCAATAAAATCTTATCGCCAGTGCGAATCGAGAATGACACGGGACCGATAGTGTGCTCATTGCCATAGTCAATTTCCAGATTAGATACGGAAAGTAGATTTAGTTTCTTGCCCGCTTCTTCCTTGAAAAGAAACTTTAGCGACACATCTTCTTCCGGTCGCTCCGGTTCCTCGAGTTGTCCGAGCCGACTACTCATGCCGCTGGCTGCGCTTGCCAGTCCACTTGCGGCTTTTTCTTTACGAAAATGAGCCGTGAGCTTATCGTTGTCAGAATTTGAGCGGTTTGATCCAGCGGAATTTGCCTTAATCCGTGCTGCCCTCGCAGCACGATCAAGTCGCTTCTTTTCTTTTTCATACTGTTCGTAGCGATTAAACGTTGCTTGCCTTGCCTTTTCACGGGCTTCAACATATTCATCATAACCAAGTCCATATTGCCGCATACCTTGATCACCGCCCATAAGCTCAATAATACGGCTTGTTGCATTTCTTAGGAAACGACGGTCATGCGAGACCATCAAGAAAGCTGCATTTGAGCCCTCAATAAATTTTTCCAATACAACGACACCTCTGTCATCGAGGTTGTTAGTCGGCTCATCCAATAAGACAACATTGTAGCGTGAAGCAAACACCGCTGCAAGTGCAATGCGTGTTCGCTGACCACCAGAAAAATTACCAATTTCTTTACCTGTATCTATAGATGATATATCGGCGCGTTTAAGTGCTTTTTCTAGATTCGCATCAAATGACGCCACCTCAAACTTGTCATATTTCTCAAGCGCATCAGCATATAGCAGGAGAGTTCGTTCACTCGAGTCATGCTCAAGATTCGCACATTGCTCATCAAACTGCTCGCGCGCATCCTTGACACCGGTCACTTCCTCGATAAATTCATACACACTATGATCTAGCCAATCACGCATGTCCTGTGGCAATATCCCGATTTCTTCGTTGGTTTTAATGATTTCTCCAGAGGTTGGAGTTAGGTCACCATTAATAAGTCTTAAGAGGGTTGTCTTGCCTGCGCCGTTTGAACCTACGAGGCCGACCTTATCACCAGTGTTAATAGAGAACGACACATCGTGAAGTATTTCTTTGCTACCGGTAGCGTAGTTGACGCGATTGAGGTCAATCATGCTAACATATTATAGATTATTCTTTACTGTTAGGCAACTTTCCTGAACTCTCAAAATATCAA
>JABZJU010000106.1 GCA_015257635.1 Nanosynbacter sp.
GTAATATGGCTGATACTTATTTCTACGGCTTAGGTCGACGCAAAAGTGCTTCAGCAAGCGTTCGATTGCTTCCTCGAAAAGGCACTATCACTATCAACGGCAAACCTGCCGCTGAGTACCTGGATGGCAACAAAACCTTACTAGCAGAAGTAACCGATCCACTTGCAATTGTCAGCAAGCAAAAGGAATACGACGTTACTATCCTAGTTAAAGGTGGCGGCTTAGCTGGTCAAGTTGACGCTATCAAGCTTGGTATTGCAAAGGCTTTGACAGCTGCTCACGCTGATCTGCGTCCAGTTCTGAAGAAGGCTGAGCTATTGAAACGTGACCCACGCGAGAAAGAGCGCAAGAAGTACGGTCTTCGTTCTGCTCGTAAGCGCGAACAATTCTCTAAGCGTTAGTACAGAAAAGGCTATCACAAAATACTCCGTTTCACATGCAGGCGGAGTATTTTCATAGTATACTAAAAATATGTTGGACAAGATTATCCATCGATGGTTACGGATTCCGTATTCATTGAACGTGCATTATTTTTCTCGTCCAGAAAAACCGAAAGCGACGATTTTACTTATTCATGGATTAGGCACATCCTGGAAAACATGGACGCCGCTGGAGCCGTATTTACCGAAGGACGCGCGAGTTATAGCAATTGATATGCTGGGATTTGGTAATTCGCCCAAGCCTGATTGGAAAACCTATAATGTTCATGACCAAGCCGCAAGTATTGTCGCCACTTTGCGTAGGGAATTCATAAATAACGTCGATATTATCATCGGTCATTCTATGGGGTCGCTGGCTGCCGTAGAGCTCGCCAAGCAATATCCGAAGTTAAGCAAGTCGCTGATTTTGTGTAGTCCGCCGATATATTATCCGAGGGTTGACGAAAAAATTCATCATCCAGAGAAAATTTTGCGTGCGCTTTATGAGTTTTTCAATAGTCATCCGCGCAGTTCGAAACGTTTTTTGCAATTCGCTGATCGGCACAATATTTGGCCTGACGCTGGATTTAAGGCTGATGAGGTTACCGCCGAATCCTTCTTGACAGCCTTGAACACCGCGATTATCAATCAGACGACAATGAATGACATCACTAAGCTCACTCTTCCGATTGCTATTTTGTCTGGAAAACTTGACCCACTGATTGTAGAGAGAAACCTGAAGAAATTAGCAAAAGATCATAACAATATCACTCATACGTCAATGGCAACTCAGCGGCATGAAGTAACCGACAAATATGCGAAGAATCTGTCGGAAATTATGAAAGATTATTTGGCGGGAGAATATTCACCAAAAACGAGTCATCCTATAGCAAAGTCCAAACGAGGAAGTTTATGATTGAAGTAGAATCCAAATTCAAATTAGCGTCTGATATTACTCGCGATAAT
The DNA here is from genome assembly GCA_015257635.1 of Nanosynbacter sp. Lineage (GTDB taxonomy): Bacteria > Patescibacteriota > Saccharimonadia > Saccharimonadales > Saccharimonadaceae > Nanosynbacter. Next base: position 1,386 of record JABZJU010000106.1, read on the forward strand.
CTCATCGCCATACTAAAAAGCCAATTTATCACGTCAATATCAAGCAAACGCCAAATTGATACAGTATTTTTATTGCCCGAGCAAGTTGACGCGCCAATTGTTCCTGGCTCAAAAATTATGCGAGTGCGCGATGTTCTTAATCCGGAAACTGGTGAGC
>JABZJU010000107.1 GCA_015257635.1 Nanosynbacter sp.
CTACATGACAGGCAATCGTAAAAGAACAATCACCCGCCATGTAGAAACGTCACGACTCTAGAACGGGGTTCTGGGTGTCAGAGAGGGTCTCCAGTGCAGCCTGGAGATCCCCCCTTGTCAGGTATTCGCCTGCATACATCAGTCCGACTGTAATACTGTCGATCTCACTTGTAAGCTTTTCGAGTTCGATATCACCATCGGTCACGCAGACATACTTCTTGACGAAGTCGTAAAACTTGTCTAAAGCCGACGCAATACGTTTTGCGTCGTTGTGGATGTCGGTACCGACAACAATATTTGTCGAGTGTACCGACCTGCATTGCAACTCCCCAATATAGACCTCTAGGTCATACAGGTAGCTGTTCACGTCTCGTATGTCTTGGATCAGTCTCCTGACCTGAATGGCCGGAATACACCCATCCTGACAAGTGAGTTTAACGACATCTCTCCACTTGGAGTTGAGAGTGTTTGTTGTCATCAGTAGCTTATCAGAGAGGTCTGCGGAAAGCATTATGCTATCCCTTTCTGTGTTTTCTCATCTGCGTGAGTGCAGTGTACTGTGTTCTTTACAATACAAGATGAGATCTTATCTCTCTTATGGTGGTTTTAAAAAAGAAATAAAAACTCATCTTGTGTTCGATTGCCTGTCAAAGTTCACTTTCGGACAAGGATTTACTCAACTCATCAACGAAAGCTACCTTCATTTATACCACACTTGTGTAAAAAAGTCAATAGAATATATAAAAATAGCCTCAAATGAGACTATTCTAAAATTATTTCAGGGGATATATGACAAGCAGCCATAAAAAGAATGAGTCACGCTCATCATACATCCCGCGAGTCGTTAATCTCCTGTGCTATCCAGGAGAATCTTCTCGACTAGTCGTGCTAGGCTGCTGGCGCTCTCGCCCAACCGGGTGAGGCGTTCTCTGGTGCTGTCATCGATGGCCAGATCAGGGGCATGTGGACTCCTGAATGTGAGCCAGAGCATGAGATTCATTTCTGCCTCATCTTTGATTGCCTGCTGGAGATATCTCTCCAGAACTTCTTTGGTGATGGTGGTGTCATTTCTCATGATTCTTCCTCGCCGTGCGGCTGATCTAAACCAAGCCAGAACTTTGGTGATGGTGTTGTTGCTCATGATTCTTCACCTTTCTGGTGTTTTCTCATCCTCGCGGAGTTGCGATATGTGCATATTCTTTAATGCACGAGATGAGATCTCATTCCTCTTTCCAGTTTCTTCCAGAAAAAGAAATAAAACCTCATCTCGTGTTTTGGCTGCTTGTCAATGAGCGTTTCCGGACAAGGATTTACTCAACTCGTCAACGAAAACTAATATTACTTATACCATTCTGTAGTTATTAAGTCAATAGAAGGCTTTCAACTTTTGTTATTTACTCAGGAACTTTGATAAAATAACAGAGATGGAAGATAAAAGAAACGTTATTGATAAGTTTAAGGGTCGGAGCGAATCGGAGATTATAAATGAGTTGGATTCTGAAG
>JABZJU010000108.1 GCA_015257635.1 Nanosynbacter sp.
ATAGAGTTTTATCATTAGTTCTATTGTACGGCACTCTGGCTGGTTTTTCAAAATTGACATGTTCTATCAGGATCTAAAACATCGTAGCTATGTCGCCAGATAAGACCTCGTGCTTGACAAAATAAGATATTTAATATATAATAAAAAGTATGAGAAAAATAGTGCAGGAGCGTCGTCCGCCAATACCCAGCTACGATAAGCCTATTGAGCTAGACTCTTTTAAGTATATGAAAGATAGGTTGATAGGTACTTTAGAGGAGCCTGAGATAATTGATACGCTTGGGGCTCTAGCCTTAGAACTATGTAATACGGCTCAAATGCTGGAACCTATGGAATATATTGAAGGCGAAGAGTTGGGCGATAGCCATCCTGACTCAGACTGGCCAGATAAAAATATAATACCGCTCATTGGGAGTAATAAGTTTGTTGTTTCTGGAAGGCAGATATCTCTTATGCCAGTGCAAAAAGATAGAATAAGCGATGCTTTTGCTAGTGAAAGTATCGCCAGAATGTGTACTTATGTATCTATCTATCCGCCCACAAAAATAGAAAGAACAGATGTTGGTGGTTTTTGTAGTACTAATTTTTACAAATGGAGGGACGTCGGGACGGACACTTATGTATACCTTCGCCCTGTTATTAGTGTGGCCCAGTCCGGACTGACATGCGTTAATGTCTCTTTATTGGCTCACGAGACATCTCATGCGCATGATTGTGTCACGAATCCAGTTTTGGAAATAGACCCTAAATCCGATCAAGTAAACCTCCGTTCTGAATTGCAAGCTTATGCCGTAAGCAAAGTTCTCCAGGGTTATCTGACGTATAATGATAGAATAATGTTTAGTTGCCCTAGTGTATCGGACCGAGTAGAAGAGGTACGAAGAAAAGTTAACGGTCCTCTATGGTCTGAGGGTGCATTTGATGTGAATGATGATTTGATAGAGCAACTAGATAGAGCAGGCCTGAGAGGTATATATTGATAGCGTAGTGGATCAATATTCTGTTTGTAGAGCTTGATTCGTCGCTGTGACTAATTCCCTTACGATTTCATCATAACTTTCATATACGCGGAATCCTGCCGCATACGGATGACCTCCGCCGCCAAAGTATCCAGCCACAGTATCGGCAATTGGTAAATTACCTCGTAGGCGCGCAGTTAATTTGCCGTCAGGATAAGTTTTAATAACACAGCTAAGCGCCACGCCTTCAACCAGCCTCAATTCATCGCCAATCAACGCTCCGGGGTTATAAGCATCGCTATATTGCTGAATTTCCTCGAATGGCACGTGCACCAGCGCCAATTGTCCGTCTAATAAATATTCGATTCGCTCGATCAATTTTCCCTTGTACGCCAAAATTT
>JABZJU010000109.1 GCA_015257635.1 Nanosynbacter sp.
TTCCAATATTATCCGCCCGCAAGACGCCAGCCGTTGGTTCGTGTATTTGATTCGGACCAGAGAAAGCCGCCAGATTGTTTGGAATTGGCTGAAAGAAAACTGGGCATGGGTCGAAGATACGTTTGGCGAAGATAAAAGCTATGATGATTTCATTCGCTATACAGCTACGGCGCTACTAACGCCCAATGAACTTAACGATTTCCAACAATTCTTTGAACCGATGGAAAATATTCCAGCCCTCGCCAGAACGATTAAGCTGGGAATTACCGAAATATCAGCACGCACTGAGCTGATTGAGCGAGATAAGGCGGACATGCTCTCTGCTTTGCAAACAACACTGTGATATATTATGCCACATTTTTGACAAAATATATTGACATTTTATACTATTAGTGGTATAAATAGACACAGCTTTTGTTGACAAGTTGAGATTTATTCCTTGTCCGAAAGCGTACTTTGACAAGTGAAGAGAATCTATAAGACGAAGGTGAGATTTTGCGGTATTTTAATAAGTACCTCGAAACCTCATCTTCGATCTATGCCATCCGGGCGTTGATCAGTGTTTCCAGCACGGGCGTTCGCCCAGATGAGGAGAGAGTACTACAATGTCGTTTATTACCGATGAAGTCAAGACAAAGAGGGCTGCCGACATCAATGATAGGAGGAAAACACTGGAGACACTCAGGAGAAATGAAGTCTCCCGTTTCCTCGAAGAGGGAATCCCCACACTGTGCGAGGAAGCCAGGAAAGCTGCAATCAATGAATACCTTATGAAAGGCAAGCTTCCAGACGAGATCTGTGTCTATGATCACGACCGCCTAATCACCCAGGCAGTCGCAAACAGCCACAGCTGTCGTAAGGCACTCCTTGAGAAGCTCCAGAGCCTCGAAGAGAAGATTCGTGATGTTGAATTCAGCTACACAGAATCCAACCCGTGGGTAGCTACTACCGATCCTTACATTGTCGTCTACTTCTCCAACAACCAGGAGTAGCAGGCAATAACCTCGCAAACATGGCGAGTCTGTAGACTCTCCGTCAGATTCTCTCACTTGTCGTGTTTGCTCCATAGATGCGTGTCTATGCTGATGAGTCGGAAACGACGAAAGCGAACAATTTACTCCAACACCACACACTCTTCAACTACAGGCGGATTTCCGTCGACAGAAATTGCCAGCATTTGCATATCACAGCTTTCATATTGCGCATTTTTGGCAATGAATATTTCAGCAGCAAAACGCATTTGTTGCTGTTTTTTATTTGTAATTGCCGCCAAGCCATCGCCGAAATTGTCATTTTTACGATATTTGACCTCTGTAAAATA
>JABZJU010000010.1 GCA_015257635.1 Nanosynbacter sp.
CAATAACCCAAAAGCGCATCGTCACTTTAGTTTCTGGCCAACCAATCGCCTCCAAGTGATGATGAATCGGTGCAGATAAGAAAATCTTCCTCTTAAACAGCTTCTTGCTGACGATTTGAGTCAAGCTTGATCCCGCCTCAATTACAAATAGCAAGCCAATCACAGGAAGTAGAAGCAAAGAGTCGGTTAACATCGCCACAACTCCCAAACACGCGCCATAAGCAAAACTTCCAACGTCACCCATAAAGAATCGAGCTGGGTAAATATTGAACCACAAATAGCTCAAGAGCACTCCGACAACCGTAAAGCAAAATCCCGCCAATATAACATGTTGTTGCAATAAGGCAATCACACCAAACGCCCCAAAACTAATACCGAGCAGTCCACCCGCCAGTCCATCCATTCCGTCAGAAATATTGACAGCGTTACCAGTAGCCACCACCGCAAATGCAAACAGCGGAACTATCAACCAACCAATATTCACCTCACCCACAAACGGCACATGAAAGCTCGCCACGCCCAATTTAGCAAAGAAAAACCAACCAAGCACCACGCCAATCAACGTAATTAGCGCAAACTTCACTGGACTACGAAGCCCTGCCGCGCCGCCGCCCAAACCACGTAGATTGATGATATCGTCAATTAGTCCAACAATCCCGCCACCAACCAACGCCGCCAGAGGAAGCCAGGTCTGCGCTCGGTCTAAATTGAAGAAAATCGTCACCACAAAGATTGAAATTACGCCAATCACTCCAGCCATCGTCGGGATGTTTCGCCGCAATTTTGCCGCTTGGAATTTGGCAAAAACCTTTAGCTTTTTCCCATCAGTGCTTTCCGACCTTTGGCGCTTCCAGAAGCGATATCGATAAGCGAAAAACGTATAAATTGGCGTTAAAAACATCGCTAGTAAAAACGCGCCGACGCTCAGTAAAAATACGTGCGTCAATTCATTGGTCATTGTTTGTAAAGCTATTCCCATATTTATTCCTTTGGTGCTATTTTCATATAATCAATCATCCAATTGGATATATCTGTAAAAATTGGTCCAGCGTGAAGATTTCCTTGCAAATTAATCCCCTTGCCTGGAGCCGCTACACGTACCATTATGACATATTCGGCGCCATTTTTTCCACCACCATAACCAATATATGTAGCAATCGTTTCCTTCTGTGTGTAAGCGCCATTAACCACCGCTTCAGAAGTACCAGTTTTTCCACCAATTTCATAGCCAGATTTGTCGCTCTTTGATAGGAATGAAGATCGGCGCGCCGTCGTTAGCATCGTTCGCATCTGCGATGACGTGCCGCCGCTTACGGTTTGGCGAATAACTTTATTTTCCGACGGTTTCAAATTGCCAGATTCGTCAATTGTACCGACGAGAATGGTTGGCTTGTAATATTGACCACCGTTAACTAGCGACGAAAATCCAGCCGCGACTTGAACCATAGTCAAGTTCATACTTTGCCCGTAGGTCATAGCCGAATAACGAACCTCATTTCCCTCAACGCTATCTGGCGGGTAAATATAGCCCGAAGCCTCGCCCAGCTCAATTCCAGTTTTAGCGCCAAAGCCAAATTTATCGTGATAATATTCATACAAAGTCTGACGAGCCGGCAAATTAATCTGCGAGCCATTTCCTAATTTTCGAATCGCGGTAATTGTACCGACGTTGAGCGAATTGTTAAACGCACCTTGAATAGTCATCGTGCCGTCCAAACCTCTCAGAACATTACACATCGTGCGGTCAGCGACTTTAATACAGTCGGTATTATTATACGTGCTGGACGGAGTAATAACTCCCTTGTCAATTGCCGTAGCGAAACTAAAGGACTTAATAATCGATCCCGGCTCAAATGGTACCATCGACGCGCTATCCACAAACACCGACCCGTTTTTCTGCTTGGCAAAATCCGCCGGATTGTAAGTCGGATAATTCGCCATTGCCAGAACTTGACCGTTTTTCGGATTCATAACAATCACGCTTCCTTCGGTGGCGCCAGCTGCTTCGACTCCTTTTTTCAATGCCAATTCAGTCTGGCTTTGAATATTCCTGTCTACCGTCAGCGCCAAATTGTCGCCAGATTTCGCCTCGATTCGCATATTATTTTTTCCAACCGTCAAAGGTATATTCCTCACGTCAGTTACAGATTGCAATAGTCCATCACGACCCTTAAGCTGCTTATTCAAAGAGCCTTCGACGCCATATTGACCTTCGCCAGCCGCATTCACAAATCCAAGCACGTGCGCGCCCAGTTCGCCCTCAGGATAATTTCGGATAGAACTTTGCTGATACAACACGCCCGCAAAGTTTTTCTTTTTCAATTTTTCCGCTTGAGTTCTGGTAATATTTTTCGCTAAAACTTCATAGCGCGACTTTTTATTATTGAGGCGTTCAGATACATTTTCCGTCATTTCACCGCCAGCAATTTCTCTCAGACTATCAACAAGCTGGCTCCGCTCTTTATCGTCAATCGACTGCGGATCCGCAATCACCGTATAGACCGTCTGATTAAGCACCACAGGAACTGGCGTTTTCCCGTCCATCATGTAAATTTTCCCGCGCTCCGCAGGAATGATAAATTGACGCTGCTGACTCGCTCGCGCTAATTCCGTATATTTGCCATATTGCAAAATCTGCAATTGAAATAATCGCAACACAAAAGCCGCCATCACTACTAGTAAAGCGATGGCCAACCAACCAGTTCTTGAACGAATAAGCCGCTGCATATTGCTTATCCTATTATATCACTATTGAGCGTAATGCGTTTCAGTTGTCGTCATAGCTGAAGCGACATTGCTATTCTTCACCTTCTCTAACGCCGTCAGACGCGCATTCTGAACTTCCAATTCTGACTTTTTTGCGCTTAGTTCGGTGATTTTTGTATCCAGACTCTGAGCTTCATAGCCATAAGCCGTAAGTCTGGTTGCTTGAGTAAGATAAATCAAGCCCAGTACTGTAATCATCAATGCAACTAGCACTGTATGAGCAACAGGACCAAGTTTGACCTGAGACTGAAAACGTGTAGAATTCTGATTTCGGCGCAATTGACCGTGTGAACGTCGTGAAGTAAATGTGGTGGTGTTTGTCATTTGTCTCTATCTTTTATGTTTATATTTGTATTTAGCATAACAAACCAGCCCGCCCGTTAAAGACAGGCTGGTTTTTCTAAGGTATATTCCGGAATACGCTTTAGTCTAGCCGCGGCGTACTGAAACAGCCTCTGGCTTGTCTGTATTCTGGAATTCTACTTTGATGTGGATTGGCATATTGTGCCTCCTTCTTTTTGTTTTATTTTTTCACGGCGTATCGAAACTTTGCACTTCGACTACGCGGATTGTGAACATCTTCAGTTCCAGACACCGGTTTTTTCTCTGGAACAATCAGCTCAGCCTCATAGCCAGCCGTTGCTTGCTCCGAAAAGTAACGCTTGATCAATCTGTCTTCCAAGCTATGAAAACTAATTATTCCTACTCGCCCGCCCTTATTAAGTAAGCGTGGCAAAAGTGGCAATAGTTCTTCAATCAGCTTAAGTTCGCGATTGACTTCAATGCGTAGCGCCTGAAAGGTACGAGTCGCAGGATGATGCTTCATACTACCGCGACCAACGGTTTGCTTAATCAGATCAGCCAGCTCAGTCGTTCCCTGAATTGGTCGAGCTTTTACAATTGCCTGCGCAATTCGCCTTGCTCGTCCGGGATTTTCCTCGCCGTAACGAATGATCAGCTGCGTCAAATCATCAACCGAATACGAATTGACAATATCTGCCGCTGTAATTTCCGTCCGATTGTCCATCCGCATATCTAGCGGACCGTCAAATCTGAACGAAAAACCTCTCTCTGCTCTGTCAAGCTGTGGTGACGACACCCCCAAATCAGCCAAAATCACGTCAAACTTACGCCCCTGCTTGACCAAATCTTGCGCTGCGCTCACAAAATCTTTGTGAATTAAAGTTACGCCTTTTTCAGCCAAATCGCCCAATGTCTTAATCGCGTTTTCATCACGATCGACCAACACTGAGTCCAAGTAATTATCCGTCCTATTTAAGAATGCCCTGGCATGGCCGCCATAGCCAGCCGTCAAGTCGAGATACGACTCGCCTTCGACTGGCTGCAGCTTGCTAAGGGTTATCTCCAAAAGTACGGGAACATGAATCGGTTCGCTCGCTTGGAGTTCTTCCGACTGTGGTGGATGTTCTTTAATACTCATCATTATTCCATTATACAGAAATAATGCTCGAGATCACCTAACTGGATATTTAATTCTGGCTTTTTTGTATTTGTGTTTTGTTTGTTTTTGTTGTCTTAGAGTGGAAATTTGTTGATTGTCAGTAACAACCATGTTTTCCAAAGAGACTTATGTGTGAGGTGGAGTTTTTTTTGGGAGGTGTTTGAGGAAGGTACGTTGCCTTTTTTAATGTGGAGCAAATTGCCACATGCCATTTTCAAATACCCAGATAGTTGATCTCGAGAGGTTTTAATTGTTAAAGTGCTTAGCTAATCTACTATTCCGCATTCTCGGCCGCTATTAGCCGAAAATATTCCCCCGCTCGCACAGCAACGACTTCTCTGTCAATTCCAGCGTAGTCGAGCAAATGCTGCTCAATCGTCACTCGTCCTTGTTTTTGGTCGAGCGCCGATGCGGTTTTACCTCGTCGGAATTTAACGTTCAGGTCGGCAACTCGCTCATCCAGAATACTTCCCGTTAGAGCGCTTTCCACTTCCCGATCCCAGATTTGCTGTGGATATAAGTGGAGATATTTACCAAACCCGCGAGTTAGCACGACGCCTGATGCAAATTCTGCCCTGAGCTCAGCCGGAATCGTCAAGCGTCGCTTGTCGTCCAACTTACGCTCAAAGTAATCTGTCTGCACGTCGTCCTTCCTTCGTGGTAGATTAGTTGTTTTTTGTAGTGGATGTTTGTTTTTTGTTGGTGATTTTCCATCAACTTTCGTTCCACTGACTCCACTATACTACCCACACCTACCCACTTGCAAGCCCTTTTTTTGACTTTTTACCCATTTTTGCATCAAATAAAAACTTTTCCACATTTTTGTGGAAAAGCCTAGTGTTGAGTTGATGTAAGTCTACGCTATTTAATAGTTTTAGGCAATGGATTAGCACTTAAAGTTATTTCAGGCCAGCCTACAGTTGAAAGGCAAACTAGTATACGCTTTTAACGATAAAAAGAACACCGGCGAACCGCTCAAGTAAGGCGATTTAGTTCCGGTGGTTCCTAGCGTCAGTATAGTAAATAATCCTCAATAAATCAATAGTAATAAGCTCCAGCGCCCTCTTCAATAAACTACTAATGAGATCTAAAGACTACACCCTTATATTTCTCAACAGACTCTCTACTTGCCTGCCTCAAAACCTCGTCAATCGCTAGCGCGTCAGGAGAAACTTCCAGCGCCCTACGGTTAATTCCGTATAGATATAAATTGTCCAAATCTCGCACGCGACTCAAAGCCACATAACCCATACCTTCAACAAACGCCTTTCTCAGATCAATCTTAGCCGCATCCAGTGTCATTCCCTGACTTTTGTGAACCGTTATAGCCCACGCCAAACGCAGCGGAACCTGAGAAATACTCGCTCGTTTGCGCTCTCCGTCTCGCAATTCCCAAACATCCGGCACCATCGTCACCCGACGACCATCTCGAAACTCAACAACCGGATATTCCGTCAGCGGCTCAAAATCCACGACCGTGCCGATACTTCCATTGGCATATAATTTTTGCGGCGAATTTTTAACCGCCATCACCAACGCGCCCAGCTTAATTACCAGATTTTCTGGAGCCAGGACTGACCTTTGCAAATTCTCTACATAAATTTTCGAGCCCGTCGTCGTTTGCTGATACGATCGCTCTTCTCCTGGCAATTCCGCCAATTTTTGAATATTAATATCATCAACATCAACGTTTATAGTGTGTAGTTCTGTGATATCACCATCTGGCGGCTCAATTTCCGTACGCGCCAGCAACGCCTCGACGTGACGTCGCCTAACATCGCCAGTTCTTAGAGCGGTCAGAATCTCCAAAAGCTGCTCATCATTCTGACGATATTGTCGCTCCAAATACAAAACCGCCGGCTGAAGTTCTTGCCAAGCATCAGAATAAACCACAAATCCGCCGCCCTGCTCATTTGGGCGATTCACTGGCGGCAATTGGAAAAAGTCGCCACTCATCACCAACTGAATGCCACCAAACGGCTGATCATTTTCCCTGACGGTTCGTAAAACTTTATCAATCATATCCAGCCGAAAATCGTGAAGCATTGAAATCTCGTCAATGATCAACACGTCAGTTTTAGAAATCACATCACGCCGCGTTTTTGACAATCGTTCAAAAAAATTGTTCGGCAAATGATCACTCACACCAATTCCACTCCAGCTGTGAATCGTATTGCCACCAAGATGCGTCGCCGCCAGACCAGTTGTCGCTGTTACCGACACCTTTTTACCGCGTTTTCGCGCCTGCGCAATAAAAGTATTCAACAGGTAAGTTTTGCCCGTTCCAGCCGCACCAGTCAGCAACGCCGACCGACCGCTCAGCAGAATAGCCAGCGCTAATTCTTGATCCATTTTAGCCTCGTGGCGGTTCGCCTTCTGGCTCGCCGAGCAGCTTCTTTGACTTAATTTCGTAACGCTTGCCCGTGATTTTACTCTCGATATAATCCTCGTTGATAAGATTTACGAACATATCCAAGTCATTGCCGTCCATAATAATAATTGCGCCGTTGTCGTCACTCATCAGCTCCAGCTGCATCTCGTCAGCATAATCCAAAACATCTTCCTGCTTGACTGCGCCGATTTCCAACTTCTGCAATTTATTGACTGTCTTTTTGCGTTCTTTCACCAGAGTATTAAGATCCATTCCCTCTGGAAAACTCAGCTTATATTCCTTCTCAATTTCAGCTACTTTTTTATCAGCAATCACCTGCTTTTTATATTCATAGCCAAACATGCGCTCAAACTTTCCAGGATTAAATGCAAAAATATCTTTGCCAACAATCAAAACTTGATTATCATCTGGAACCTTAAAGCCAATTTCCGCATTAAATGAACCAAATTTGCCATCAGAAAACTCCCAAGCCAACGCGCTCTTTAGCGTCTGACCTTGCTGAATCAACTTAACCGTGTAGAATGTTGCGTCAGGATTATTCGGATCGGTAAATCGCGCCACAATTCCCTTCATACGCTTGAATTCGTGCTCAGTTTCCGAAAACTCTACGATATCGTGACGCTCATGCTCAATCAAATGAATCAATGTTTCAGCTCGCCCAACCTTTTCCAGATCAGTCCTCAACAGAACATTATCTTCTGATTCACTCAATTCATAATCACGAACACTCAGTCCAGTACCCGCACCCAAATTGACCTGATTGATATAATCAAACAAGAACAACGGCCTAAGCTGTTGCTCAACATCGCCTTTTATCGGCATAAAATACGGCGTGTAATTTTTGCTAAATAAGAACAGTTCTATCTGTAAATCATTCTTTTTTGCGTCATTTTGATTTGCCCACAAAAAAATATCAGTCGTTTCCCTCACTTCTTCCATTTTTCTAGTATAGCAATTTTTACCAGATGTCGCTAGCAGTTATTTAGCTAATCTCTCGCCTTCACGCGCCCGATTAGCCCATTCATCAGCCAATTCGTTTCCTTCATCGCCTTCATGGCCACGCACCCAACGCAAATCCGCCTGAGAATTCGAATATAGTTCGTACAATTCACGCACAATATCCAGATTTTTAATATCGCCGCCCTTCTTCGTCCAGCCGCGCTTTTCCCAGCCCGGCGCCCATTTGGTAACAACATTAATCCAAAATTCACTGTCAGAATAAATCACACACGGCGCACCATTAGCATCTTTCAATGCTGCAATTAAAGCTTTACCCTCCATACGAATATTCGTCGTCTCGCCATCTTCTGACCCCAAAATGTAAGGCTGAAGATCACGAATAACCGCAAACCCGCCCGGACCGGGATTTGGCGAAGCAGAACCGTCAGTATAGTAAGTTGTCATTAGTATGATTATATCACGCGCAAGCCGTTAATTGTCAGCTCGCAGATCAATCAGACTCTCAATAAACTTATCTTCATTAGACAGAGATTTCGGATTAAGCCCAAGATCACCAGTGTTTTTACTATTTTTCATGTCGTAGCGCCGTTTGTATAGCGCACCTAAGACCTCTTCTGCAAGACTGACTATTTTCATTCTCTCGACACGTTGACGAGTCGTCTCTTTCTCTAGATTATCCTTACCAAAACCCTGAGACTGTAGGTATTTATAAGCAATATGAGATACTTCGCCTGTACGCGCACGGCATCGCTCGTCTTTTGTAATAAACTGTATTTCAACCGGGATCTCAACATTGTCAACAACCACAACGAACGTCACTTTAGATATTTCATAAATAGGATATCCTCGTTTTTCACACTTTTCATCGGTATCAATTTTTATCAAATACTCATCCGAACTCATGCCCAATTCACGAAGATTCTGCTCCACGATATCAACATATTCTTTAGTTCCTTGAATATATATAGGTTTGTTTTTGTTTCGAGCGCACACCGGCCTAAATTCCTTCAACCTATCAGCAATAAAATGTGCAAAATCACAAGCTGTCGTTTCACGATCTCTAGATATCACCATCATACCGACAATATCCATAATTCCGTCACCACCCTTAAGTTTATCTGCAAGCGATCCTACAGTTTTAATACGCCAGTTTCCAGCAACCGTATTGCCATATTCGGTATCAGCCGCAAATTCCCCCATATGAGTAGAATATTTACCAGAATCCTCATCTTTACGAATAGCATAACTTATAGTACCGTCGTTTACTCCAAATATCCTACCCGCAATCTTTTCCATACCAACTCGGAGAACCCTATCTTGCACTTCCTTGGCATTTTCGACAAGATCTTCTCTACCCTGACCAATCAAACGCCTAATTTTAGCTACGCTACGTAGCTCTGCAGCAAAAGCCTCATATCCCATCGCCTCAAGAATTGGAGCATAAAACGACTCAGCTTCCAATACATCCTGCAATACTGCAGACTCTCTCCTTGATGATGGGTTTTGTAAATTATCCATTATCTCGGCGCCTTTTATTATAAACGCCTCGATATTAACCTTATCCATCTCTAATCTCATATGGTCGAGATCTAATAATGGCTGAGCAATCGCCCACTGCTCAGGAAAAACCTCGCCCATATGTCGCTCGGCAACCAAGGAGTATATTTCTTGATAATCTTCATTAGACTCTTCTTCAGCAATTTCAGCCATCAACTTACGATGGTGCGCCGCGCTTTGTTCAATTTTAGCCATATCAGCCAGTAAACTTGCGGAATATTCCAACTGATCATGGCTAATCTTTTCATCATCCATGAACCCATAAAGTGCATCTGCGGCATTCCTGGCCCACACATCGTTATATTTTGTACTCTTTTTATTAAACATCCTATCAGCAACGTCGTGAATCAATGACAGCGAAGCCGCCTCTGGAGGTAAATCATCACCCGTATATGCTTTTACGATCTTATGTACTCGATAAGCATGCTCCTTAAAATCCTCACGCTCACCTTCAGTACAACTAATATAGCTATCTAAAACCTTACGGCATGATTCATGAAAAATCTCTTCTGCGGGTATAATCTCTTTTTCGTCTACTAGACAGATATATTCTTTATTTGACACAACTTTCACATTATACCATATACTATAGTAATTTGCAAGTGTCAATCAGTTTACGC
>JABZJU010000110.1 GCA_015257635.1 Nanosynbacter sp.
TATTTTACAGAGGTCAAATATCGTAAAAATGACAATTTCGGCGATGGCTTGGCGGCAATTACAAATAAAAAACAGCAGCAAATGCGTTTTTCTGCAGAGATGTTCACTGCCAAAAATACGCAGTATGAAAGCTGTGATATGCAAATGCTGGCAATTTCTGTTGATGGAAATCCGCCCGTAGCTAAAGAGTGTGTGGTGTTGGAATAAATTGTTCGCTTTCGTCGTTTCCGACTCATCAGCATAGACACACATCTATGGAGCGAACTGACAAGTGAGAGAGCTGCGAATCTCTACGGACTCGCCATGTTCGCTTGATCGTAGTCTACTTCCAGGAGAAGTAAACGGCAATATGTCCGTCCATGGAGGCTCTCCAAGGTGCGGGTTCGCGTCCTCCTCTGAGGACTACATTTTCGGTGCTATCCTCGAGGGACTTGAGGGCGGCGAGGAGTGTGTTGTGACACTCCTCGCTCATTGCGACAGCTTGCGTTGACAAGGGGTCGTCAACTTGCACATAAGTAATCTTGTCGCCCGTACGAAGGTACTGGTCGACGACTGCTTCCTTGACACGCTCGCACACCTCCTTGATATGATTATCGTCGAGGAATGCGGCGATCTCGTGAGCGTCTGTCTCCCCCTTGCCGTGTTGTTCCCTGAAGAGGGCTTTAACTTCATCCGTAATAAAAGTCGGCATGTCAGTACTCTCTCCTCATCCGAGCGGACGCTCGTGTTAAAAAACACTGATCGACGCCCGGATGGCGAACGACCGAAGATGAGGTTTCGGGATACTTCTTAAAATATCGCAAAATCTCACCTCCGGTTTATAAACTCTCTCAACTTGTCAAGGTGCGCTTTCGGACAAAACATTTGTTCCGTCAACAAAAGCCAATATATTTATATCACTAATAGGATAAAATGTCAATAGATTTTGTCAAAAATGTGGCATAATATATCACAGTGTTGTTTGCAAAGCAGAGAGCACATCCGCCTTATCTTGCTCAATCAACTCAGTGCGTGCTTTAATTTCTGTAATCCCCAACTTAATCGTTCTGGTTAGGGCTGGAATATTTTCCATCGGCTCAAAGAATTGTCGAAAGTCGTCAAGTTCGTCGGTTGTCAATAGGGCTGTGGCAGCATAGCGAATAAAATCGTCATAGCTTTTGTCATCACCAAATTTCTCTTCGACCCATGCCCAGTTTTCTTTTAGCCAATTCCAAGCAATCTGGCGGCTTTCTCTGGTCCGAATCAAATACACGAACCAACGGCTGGCGTCTTGCGGGCGGATAATATTGGAA
>JABZJU010000111.1 GCA_015257635.1 Nanosynbacter sp.
CGAAAATTGTTATGCCGCTGCTGCATCAAAATCAAGAAACGGGAATTCTATTTCTGGGCGAGCATAAAAGTTTGGGCTATAGTTCTCGTGATATTGAAATGCTGGAATCGATTGCTGGGGAACTGGCGGTGTCGATTCGAAATTCTTTGTCATTGGAAGAAATTAATGAGTTGAATAAAAGTTTGCAGCGTAAAATTGACGAGGCGACTAAAGAGTTGAGGTTCAGCAATCGACAGCTTCAGCGACTGGACGAGGCGAAGAACGAATTTATTTCTATGGCTTCACATCAATTAAGGACACCGTTGACTAGTATTAAAGGTTATCTGGATATGATGCTAGAGGGCGATCTGGGGAAGATTACGCCGACGCAGCGTGCAGTTCTTAGAGAGGCATTTTCTTCGAGTGAGCGCATGGTGAGGCTAATAAACGACTTTCTTAATGTTTCTAGGCTTCAGACTGGTAAATTTAACATTGATAAACAGAAGACAGACGTTGCTCAAATTCTTCGGGATGAAGTTACTTTGCTTAAGGTTGTGGCTGATCAGAGATCTGTCGAAATGGACCTAAAGATTGATAAAAAAGTTCCATTGATTACAGCTGATTCTGAGAAGATTCGTCAAGTTATGCTGAATATGATCGACAACGCTATTTACTATTCAAATCCGCACAAAAAGGTAATAATTTCTCTAAAAAATAGTAATGGTGCGATTGAATTTACGGTGAAAGACTCAGGAATTGGCGTACCGAAATCAGAACAGGCAAATTTGTTTGGCAAATTCTTCCGCGGTACAAATGCCAGAAAAAAGCGACCAGATGGCACTGGCGTTGGCTTATTTTTGGCGAGGAAAGTTATTTTATCGCACGACGGCGAAATGATCTTTGAATCAGAAGAAGGGAAAGGTAGCACTTTTGGGTTTAAGTTGCCAGTTCGTTAACGAAATAAGCTCAGTATTCCAGAAATAACGATAATTAAGACTATTACAACGAGTCCCGCCACGCCAATGGTGCGAATGAGCTTTTTCCGATCGAAAAACCACTGATATAATTTGGAGCGATTCGTTGCTGTAATCCTTGTTACTTTTGGCCGCTGAGATGTCGCGTCCATCCCAGAATATTTTTTATTGCGCTTTTTCTTCTGCTTTGTCATGGAAATATTATACATTAATAGATAACGGTGGAGAAGTGGCTGATTTGCTATAGACAATTCGACAATAATTTGTTATGATATCTGAAGTCGTGGCCTTATCGTCTAACGGTTAGGAC
>JABZJU010000112.1 GCA_015257635.1 Nanosynbacter sp.
AAAAGTAGTCCTTGCATAGTTTGAAAGAGAGTCGTACCATGTTGAAACTCAAAGTCACCGCTTCACCCCTAGGCGCAACCTCCCTTGTGCTACTCATTATGGGAAGCACACATCTGACTATCGCCATGGCCGTCATCTGCGCAACAGTGGCGGGTATATCGGCGACAGACATCGTGCTGAGACTTCCGTCCTATATTACAGGAGGTGAAAAGGTGTTCAGTAAAGTCATGCTGGTCTTTTTCAGCTTCATACTGGTGATGTTAGCGATGAATATACTACTCAACGATGTGAGGGTCTGTGACACTCCTCTCAGCGCACCCGTAGATTCTGTGCAGAACCTACGTGGAATAAGTTCATCCATGTCAGTCTTGAACTTCTTTGCTATTCTTGTGGCGACCATCGCACCGTGGTCGCCCAAGTGGGACGATGACGACGAGGACTAACTACGCCCGTCAAGAAATAGTTCGCCTTGAGACTTTTAGTCTCGGCTGGAGCTCTCTTGGCGGGCTATTTCTTTTGGTTTGTGAAATCATTTTGTATATTATATTGACTTTTCTATGCGAGTGTGATATAAGTGATGTAAGCTTTCGTTGACAATCCCGTCAACAAAAGTAGCTCTTGTATAGCTCGAGAAGGAGAGTCACCATGCTCAAGTTGAAAATCACAACCACAGTCCTGGCTTTGGCTGGTCTAGTGTTGCTCCTTATGGGAGGAACATACTTTACAGCCGCCGCAGCCATCGTTTGTACAGCAATGGCGTGGCCTCTAGCCTTCCATCTAACATTTAGGTGGTTTGTAGAGGATCCACACGACGGTCTACTGTGGTTCTGGTCGGTTGTGTGGGTCATTATGTCAGTGCTGACGGCGGCTAGCATGCTCCAATACATTGGGGCTATGGACGTACCGCTTAGTGCGACCATCGACAACGCACAAAAGATGGGAGACGTGGGGCAGTATGTCTCAATTGCGAACGTCGCCTCTATTCTCCTCGCGATCGTCATGCCGCGATCGCCCAAGCGCGACGATGATGACGGTGATAGCGACAAGGGCTAACGCCCGTCAAGAAATAGTTCGCTTAAGGCTTAAGCCTTGAGCTTGAGCTCTCTTGGCGGGCTATTTCTATTGGCATAAAATTTGTTACACTAGATATTGTGAAGAAAAAAGTACCAAAATT
>JABZJU010000113.1:0-642 GCA_015257635.1 Nanosynbacter sp.
GGGCTGCAGCAGAAGGCATTCTTTCCTCTGATAGTAGTACCGGGGATGGTGAAAAAGATTCCAGAGAAGGCGGTTCTAATGGCTTGACGCCTGAAGAGGTAGAGGCGTTGAAGATGGATGCTAGGGTAATAGTTATTTCAACCCCAGAAGAACAGACTAGCAATAGTACTGAAGACGTTTCGGGAAGCTCTGTGAAAAAGAACATTCCCGTTTCTGAGCCGCCTGAACCTACACCTGATGAACTAGATAGAATTAAGTGGAATGACTATATGAGAGATGCGGCTGCTAAACGTTCTGTTCTTGTTCATTCGACGACTGAAGAGGATCTAAGGGAACTTGATAGTTTTGGGGTAGATATTGACTCAAGCTCCGTAAATCCTGCTGTATATACTAGGGTTAAAGGTGAAAACGTAATAGACAAAAATATGTTTAGCACGACGATCCCTAACGTGGATAAACCAAAGAAGGATGATAATCCAGAAGGCTTAACACCGTACGAACAGGCTATGCGAGATAAGTATCTTGGTGATGAGTATGATGATGCTGAAAAAACCGAGATGAGCGTAGAAGAACATGAAGCTGCTGCTAACCTTAAAATCGCTAGGGAGAGGTTTGCTAAGGCCAGTATCGCCGTTGAAACTC
>JABZJU010000113.1:652-1151 GCA_015257635.1 Nanosynbacter sp.
TAAGTTTGCTGATAAAATCGAAGCAGCAAAACAGGATCCAGAAAAGCAGGCTGAATTAGCAGCGGAAATGGGTCAAGTGGCGTTTGCAAGTATGCGAGAAACCTCAAGAACAACGACAGATAAGTATGACAACATGCTCGATGATCGTGGTAAATTTAAGAAAGCTGCCGCTAAAGTTGGTAAATGGTTTAATAAGGGTGGTAAGATTGCTCAGTGGCTGAAGTTGGGTGGTGCTGGTTTTGTGGGCGGTGCTATAGTAGGGTCTGTTGCTGCATGGCCTATTACGACGGCTGTCGGTATTGTAACGGAATTAGGAGTTGCTGGAGCAACAAAGCAAGCTGTTCTGGAAGAACATCGTGGCGAAGATCGCATAGCTGGCGACCATCTTGAAGCTATAGATCCTTCATTTAAGGATACTGTGGCCAAAATGAAAATTGACGATGTTATGGAGCATGCAGTCAATGTATCAGTTGACAATCTTAAGGACGTGAGTACAGAG
>JABZJU010000114.1 GCA_015257635.1 Nanosynbacter sp.
AGCGCAGCCTCACTCCACTTATCACGGTCGTCAAGACTTAGAGATTCGTCGCTAGCACGTCGTTTATATTTTCCATATAAACTCTTAATCGCCGCTTCATCAGCTGCCTTCTGCTCCTCGGGAGTCATCTCTCGACGCTCTTCCTCTCGTTGGCTCAACAACACATCAGTATCACTCTCCACCGTTGCAACTGGAGTCTCTTTAGTCTTATTCCATCCATAATCAGCCCCCACTTCAAGACCTATTCCCATAACCACGTTAGCGATAGGAAGCTCATACTTTTTTGTCATATTATCTAATATAATCCTTTTCTTCCGCTTAATAATATATCTTTATAGTACTATCTTTTTCTTTATTTGTCAATGTCAACTATCTTCCCTCGCTTTTTACATTCCATAGATATATGTTATAATTAGCAATATGATTATCTCTGAATGGCTAAAAATTGCCACAAAATCCTTAAAAACGGCAAACATCCCGTCCGCCAGATTAGACGCCGAATTGATATTAGCCAACACTTTACGAAAAAACCGCACTTACCTACACGCTCACCTGGACGAAGAAATTGACCCCAGAAGATTTGACATCGCAAATGCCAGACTAGATCTAAGATTAGACCGCGTACCAATCGCCTACATTCTGGGTTATAAAGAATTTTACGGGCGTAGATTTACCGTATCTCCTTCCGTTTTAATTCCCCGCCCTGAATCCGAAGATCTGATTTCATTGTTCTTAGAACTGACCGCCAGTGAAATTGCCGAAAAAGTTTTAATTGACGTTGGCACAGGATCTGGCTGTCTGGGAATTACTGCCAAATTAGAGAGGAGTAACTTGTCGGTAATTTTATCCGATATCAGCAAACCAGCCTTAAATATTGCAGAAAAAAATGCGAATGCCTTAAATGCAGACGTCCATATTCAACAGCAATCATTACTTAATGGTCAACTCAAACCAGTCGACTATATATTTGCCAATTTGCCTTACGTTGACAAAAATTGGGATGTGTCACCAGAACTTCAATACGAACCAGAAATTGCACTTTTCGCCGAAGACGAAGGATTGAAATTGATATTGCAATTGATCTCACAAGCACCACGATGTCTCACCTCAGAAGG
>JABZJU010000115.1 GCA_015257635.1 Nanosynbacter sp.
CCGATATACCGCGCGTATCCAGGCAAGTCATTAATTTGTTGGGCTGCGACGAGAGCGAGATTATTCATATTTCTGCTAAAACTGGTCAAAACGTAGATAAGGTTTTGGATGCGGTTGTCGAGCGAATTCCGGCGCCAACTGGCGATGCTGATGGTCCGACTAGGGCGTTGATTTTTGATAGCTATTATGACGATTATCGTGGCGTGATTTTATACGTGCGGGTGGTTGACGGGCGAATTAAAAAGGGCGAATCTATCCGAATGATGGCGACTGGCGCAGATGGACTAGCTCTGGAAGTCGGTCATCTTAACCCAGCCATGCAACCCGACCCTTCGCTTGAAACTGGCGAAATTGGCTATATTGTGACGAACCTGAAGACGACACGCGAGGCGCGGGTTGGCGATACGGTAACACTGGGGAGATATTTTAATTAAGATTAAAAAGGGAAACCACGAATCTACAAACAATAAGCTTAACTGAATTTTTTTGGCGTTGGTTCGTAGTATTGACGCGTATGATTGCTGAAATCAGTTTCCTTACCAGATTTGGCATAGCATTTATTCGACAAAACTCATTAAGTCTCTTAATAAAGAAATCAAACGTCAAACGAAATAGAAGGTTCTTTTTCCTAACGAGGAGGCTCTGGAACGTTACTTAGTTACTTTGTTTGAAGACTCTACTAGAGTGTTTACACAAAATTATTGACAGCATCTTTTCCTTTATAATATAATAAAACCTCATGAGGTATTATATGTCTAAACAAAAAATTAATCGCTTTGTCGGATCTATTGGAGCTTTTATTGGGATCCTTGTCTTTATTGCATATATTCCACAAATTATCGCTAACCTACAAGGAGAAAAAGCTCAACCATTCCAACCACTATTCGCAGCAGTTTCTTGTATAATTTGGGTAATCTATGGTTGGACAAAAGAACCTAAAAAAGACTGGATCCTCATCATTCCCAATGCAGCGGGAGTGATATTAGGC
>JABZJU010000116.1 GCA_015257635.1 Nanosynbacter sp.
TATTTACTCCTTTTTTAATTATTTTTTACGAAATAAACCTGATATTTCACTAAAAACTTTTGTTGGCGACAACCACTCAGTTGCACTAGCTACGTTAGTTGTAATTTTACTAACACTTTTCATGACCGTATTAAGTCTTACCAACAAGGCGATGACCACTGCCAGTAGCGTTACGATAATAACCGACAACAATCCTACGATGATTGATAATAAAACGATGGCTGTTTGGATATCTTCCACGCTTTACCTTTCTGCAAAAGTTTATATTTGTTATGTTTATTTTAGCATGCTTGTTAAATTGTTTGTATTAGATAATCTAACTATTTCACTATAGCATAAGCTTATTAAATTGTCAATAGAGGTGTCCGCTAATCGTTAATGAGAAGAGCGAGCCTTATGATGAGATTGAATCTCAAAAGCTCGCTCCATCTATGACCTAATTTTTTACAGCCGTTTTCTCAGCACCAACGCACCAGCTGCGACAGCCACAACCGCCAATCCACCGATTAACTGAACAGAGGCTCCTGTTTCAGCCAAGCGTCCTGACGCTTTTCCTGGTTTTTGGTTAAGAGCAGCAGAAGTAGAGCCTGTGGATGGGGCGACAGCTCCACCTGCGCCTGAGCCAGGAGTTACAGGCTGAGATGTCGTCAGAGTTCCTACGCGGTAGACAAATCTACCGTTGTTGTCAGCGTACACATTGAACAACTTAGATCCGTCATTCGACATAGCTGTAATACTGTCGCTAAGATCTTCCGAATGCCAAGTTCTGCCTCCGTCTACTGATGTAAGAAGTGTCGTTTTTCTAACGCCGGCAGCAACCAACCTAGCAGTAACAAATAACTTCTTACCATCATCACTAATACCCGTCTGGTAGAATGTGTAGCCAGCTGGGATTGGAGCGTTTGAAGGAGTCCAGTGATTACCACCATCCAACGAAATCCTATCTTCATTAAATACGTTATTTCCGTTATTACTGAA
>JABZJU010000117.1 GCA_015257635.1 Nanosynbacter sp.
CCATCATATAAACCGCCAAATGCCCCACGTGCAAACTGTCTGCCGAAGGATCCGTCCCCAAATAGAGCGTGAAATTCTCCGAATCGATAAGTTTGTCGTCAGTAAATGTGGTCTGATTCCAGAATCCACGCCATTGTAATTCTTCTGATAATTTCATATCACTCCTTTTCTATATATTAGTATAGCAATTTTATAATTGAAGCGAAACATATGCGTGATATAATAGAATTGTGAAGAAAAAGACTACGATAAGCACCGCCGGACACGGCTCAAGCGATAAGAAATCTCCGTCGAAGCGGATGAACTTATATGCCAATTTGGCGCAGAAACATAAGACTAAAAAAGACAAGGACGCGCGCGCACGTGCGGAATATTTGGCAACTTTACCAAAGCATCCCGTAAAGCGATTCTTTTATCGATTACATCCGAAGCGACTAGCGAAATATTGGTTCTCCAAGCGCGGCGGACTAATGGCGCTGAAAATTCTTGGCGTCAGTATTTTGTTGATGCTGCTACTTATCGGCGGAATGTTCGCTTACTTCCGTAAAGACCTCGATAAAATTCGCCCTGGCGAGCTTGCTAAGCGCGTTCAGACGACCGTCACTAAATATTACGACCGCAACGATAATTTGCTTTGGGAAGATAAAGGTACGGGCAATTATCAATTGGTCGTCGAATCTGACCAGATTAGCGACTATCTAAAAAAAGCCACCGTTGCAATTGAAGACCGCGATTTCTATAAGCATCACGGTGTCAGTATTAGCGGTATAATGCGTGCAATGCTCTCAACTGCTTCACGACGCCAAGTTCAAGGCGGATCGACTCTAACTCAGCAGCTCGTCAAGCAAGTCTTCTTCGCAGATGAGGCCGGCGACCGATCAATTAGCGGTATTCCTCGAAAGATCAAGGAAATCATCCTTGCAATCGAAGTTGAGCGCATGTATAGCAAAGACCAAATTCTGTCATTGTATCTG
>JABZJU010000118.1 GCA_015257635.1 Nanosynbacter sp.
AATATTGGTATTATTGCCCATATTGACGCCGGTAAAACGACGACAACTGAGGGTATTTTGTACCGCACTGGCTTGACGCACAAGATCGGTGTGGTTCGTGGTGAAGGTGACGGTGCTACTACCGACTGGATGGCACAGGAAAAAGAGCGTGGTATTACTATTACCTCAGCTGCTGTGACTTGTTTCTGGAAAGATCATAAGATTAACATTATTGACACACCAGGACACATCGACTTTACTGCTGAGGTTGAGCGTAGTTTGCGCGTGCTTGACGGTGCAGTTACAGTCTTTGACGGTAAGATGGGTGTTGAGGCTCAGTCTGAAACTGTTTGGCGTCAGGCCAATAAGTATGGCGTGCCGCGTATTTGTTTCGTTAACAAGATTAATCAGACAGGTGGTGACTTTTACAAATCTCTTGAGTCAATTCACAACCGTTTGAGCAAGCAGGCTTTCCCGGTTCACTTACCAATTGGTTTTGAGAAGACCATTAATGGAGTTGTCGACTTAATCGATATGAAGGCTTACACCTACGACGACTACACAGACCACGAGCTTAAGGTTGGTGAGATTCCAGCTGACATGCTTGAAAAAGCTAAGCACGCACGTTCTCTATTGGTCGAAAATGCTGTTGAAGCCGACGACGAATTGATGATGAAGTTTTTGGATCAAGGCGAGGATGCTATTACTGTTGATGAGCTGAAAATGGCTCTACGTAAGCGTGTTTTGGCTGGCGACTTTTATCTAGTTACCGGTGGTGATGGTCGCGGCGTGATCGTTGAGAAGTTGCTTGACTTGATGGTTGACTTCTTGCCAAGCCCTCTAGATGTTGATGAAATTTGGGGTAAGAATCCAAAGACTGGCGACGAAGTTAGCCGCAAGCCATCAGATAAAGAGCCTTTGTCGGCTTTGGCGTTTAAGATTGCTGCCGACCCATT
>JABZJU010000119.1 GCA_015257635.1 Nanosynbacter sp.
GTAATTTCCACGGTAGCTCACGGCTTGTCCGTCCTTAATCTCAACTATTCGATCAACTTGCCCAAGCACATCGCGATCATGCGTAATTATCAACATCGCTTGATGTGGCTGCGAATTCATCCAGTCAATAAACTGCTGTTTCGCAACGTAATCCATGTGGTTTGTCGGCTCGTCAATCAGCGCCAAATGCGCCTCCGAGTGCATAATTTTAACAATCTCCACTAATCTTTTCTGCCCACCAGACAGGGAAGAAATCTTCCGATTACCAAAACCTTCAAGCTGAAAATTCATCAACTCGCGATCAATTTTCTCTTCAACTTGATAAAATCCTTTTTGATCAAATCGCTCCAGAGCTTGCGTATATTCTTCAATCTTTCGCATATTATCGCCCATGGTTAGTGGATATTCATCGATAATCTTCTTTAATTCAGGATATTCCGGAAGTCCACTAAGAATGTACGCCATGACCGTTTGCTCACCCAAACCGTGATGCTCCTGAGCTGTAGTTGCTATTGTAATGCCACGGCGAAAAACAACTTCTCCCGTATAATCGTTATCCGTGCCCGCCAATATTCCAAAAAGCGTCGACTTACCAACGCCGTTACGGCCAACCACGCCGACTTTCTCGCCGTCGTCCACACTGAACTTGACGTCTTTCATTAACGTCTTATCGCCAAAACTTTTTTCAGTAATGTGAATGTCGGCTATCATGCTTGAGATATTGTAACATAAGTCATATTTCAGCCGCACCAAACTAGCCTAAATATACTGTCGCGTTAAGTTTTGTTATAATATAATCCATGTCAAAGCCAAAAGCTAAAAAACCAGCCACACAGAATATTGTCAATCGTCGCGCACGGTTTGATTATGAACTTGGCGAAGAAATCGTTGCCGGCTTGGTTTTAACTGGAATGGAAGTACGGGCCGCCAGAGA
>JABZJU010000011.1 GCA_015257635.1 Nanosynbacter sp.
ACAATTAACTTCTTAGTGAACTTGCGCTTTTTCTTATGCTCGTCAGTGTCTATTTTTCCGTCCAACATAGTGATGACGCGACTGGCATAATGGGTCAATTCTGGGTTGTGAGTAACCATAATTATGGTGTTGCCGCGACGGTGTAGGTCGGACAATTCTTCCATAATAAGATGACTTGATTTGCTATCCAAATTTCCTGTTGGCTCGTCGGCTAAGATAATTGACGGACTATTAACCAACGCTCTGGCAATTGCTACGCGCTGAACCTGACCGCCAGATAATTGATGTGGCATATAATATTCACGCTGTCCCAGATGAAAAGTTTTCAGAATGCGGCTAGCTTCCTGGAGTCGTTTGACTTTCCCGAGTCCTTTATACGTTAACGGCAACGCTACGTTTTCAATTACAGTCAGGCGAGGAATAAGATTGAAATTCTGGAAAACGAAGCCGATGTGTTTGGAGCGAATTTTGGCGCGTCGTCGTGAGCTGAGATTGTCGACAGCGACATCGTCCAGATAATATTCGCCCTCTGATGGCTGGTCTAATAGTCCAAGGGTGTTTAATAAAGTAGTTTTTCCGCAACCGCTTGGTCCCATAATAGCGATAAACTCACCCTTTTTAACGGTTAAATCGACGTTATCTAAGGCGCGAATCTCAGCATCACCAAAGCCAAATTTTTTGGTGACATTAATAAGCCTAATGCGTGGTGGAATAGTTTCTTTCATCTTTGACTCATTATAGAGAATGAGCGTTAGTAAGTGCAACCATAAGAGATAATAAAATTGTGGTATAATTATCAACAAGGAAGGGTGCAGGAGTGGTTGAACTGGCACGCCTGGAACGCGTGTAACGGAGCAATCTGTTCGAGGGTTCGAATCCCTCTCCTTCCGCCAAGAGAATAATAAACCGACAGAACGTAGAGTTTGTCGGTATTTTTTTGTTGAAAAATCGTAGACAGGGGCGGCTCATCTGATTATAGCAAAAATAGGTTGTAATTTTTACTAAATAGCTTGCAAAACACTAGATATAGCGGCTATAGTTATTATTGTACGCTATATATATAGCGAGCCCATAAATAAACAAAAACACAAGCTACGAAGATGAGCCACCAGATGAGGTGTTGGTGGTTTGTTTTTAAGAGGGAAAATTAAGGAGGGTATGTGAAAGAAATTAACGTAGTCAAACGCGACGGAACGAAAGAGCCGTTTGATGCAAATAAAATTAATACGGCTATTTTAAAGGCGTGCGAAGGTTTGCCGGACCAAATTTCTAAGGTTGTTCAAGTTGCGACTGAATTACAATTGACATTATTTGATGGAATTACGACCGAACAGCTAGACGAGGCTGTCATTCAAACAGTTTTGCAAAACGTTAAAGACGACCCAGGCTATGATAAAATTGCGGCACGATTATTACTGAAAACTGTCTATAAGCAGATTTTGGGTGATTATGAAACAGCGGAAGAATTGAAAAAGCTTCATGCGCGCGAATTTCCGAAATTTGTTAAGGCGGCAGTGAAAGAAGGATTGTTGGATAAGCGTATGGCTGACGGTCGATTTGACTTGAAAAAGTTGGCGGCGGAACTTGATCCAGCGCGTGATGATTTGAGTAAATATTTGGGTGTGGTGACTAATAAAAATCGTTACGCTCTTCGCAAGCAAAACGGCTCACCAATTGAAACACCTCAGTTTACGCATATGCGAATTGCTATGGGACTTAGTTATAACGAGGCTGATCCGACTGCTGCAGCGATTGAGTTTTATAATCACATGAGTAATCTGGAGTATGTTCCGGGTGGCTCAACGCGAGTTAATGCTGGCGGTTCGTTTCCGCAGCTCAGTAACTGTTTCTTGCTTAACGTCGATGATGATATGGAATCAATTGCTAAGGCTGTTCGCGACACAATGTGGATCGCTAAAGGTACGGGCGGAATTGGCATTGGCTTTACAAAGTTACGTGCGGCAGGTAGTCCAGTTAAAACCACCAATACTGAATCGACTGGCCCAATTCCATTTATGAAGATGATTGATACGGCGCTTTTTGCGGTTTCTCGTAAGGGTAAAAAAGCTGGTGCGGCTGCAATTTACATGGAAAACTGGCATTTGAACTTTGATCAATTTGTCGATCTTCGTCAAAACTCTGGCGACCCATATCTACGAACCAGATTTGCAAATACCGCAGTATTTATATCTGACGAATTTATGAAGCGAGTAGAAAAAGATCAAGATTGGTATTTGTTTGATCCAGCAGAAACTCCAGATTTGACAGAATTATATGGTGAAGCGTTTTCGGCGCGATACAAAGAATATATCAAGATGGCGGAAGCTGGAAAATTGCGTACGTTTGATAAAGTTCCAGCTCGTCAGCAGTTTAAGCGTATTTTGACCAGTTTGCAGGCGACATCACATCCGTGGCTGACTTGGAAAGACACGATTAACGTGCGAGCATTAAATAATAATACGGGCACAATTCACCTCAGTAACTTGTGTACGGAAATTACATTACCGCAAGATAAAAACAACATTGCAACGTGTAATTTGGTAAGTATCAATTTGTCGGCATTCATCGGTGAGGATAAGACTTGGGATTGGGATAGATTGAAAGAAGCGGCTCGTGCGGCGGTGCGACAATTGGACAATTTGTGCGACATCACTCAAACGCCAATTCCAGAAGCGATGTATTCTAACCAGCAAACTCGAGCAATTGGTTTGGGTATAATGGGATTTTCTGACGTGCTGGAAAAATTGGGCTATTGTTATGAATCAAAAGAAGCTTATGATTTAATTGACCAATTGACGGAATTTATTAGCTATCACGCGATTGACCAGTCGGCTGATTTGGCAAAGGAATTGGGTAGTTATCCAACATTCGCGGGTAGCGGCTGGAGCAAGGGCCTTCTTCCGATTGATACGGTTGATAAATTGTCGAAAGATCGCGGCGTGAAGGTGAAAATAGACCAAAAGACGCGACTGGACTGGGACAGTTTGCGAAAGAAGGTGAAGAAGGGAATGCGAAATGCGACTCTTATGGCAATTGCGCCGACGGCTAATATTGGTCACGTGGCGGGAACGACTCCTGGAATTGATCCGCAATTTGCACAAATCTTTAGTCGTTCAACTTTGAATGGTAAGTTTTTGGAAGTGAACCATAATTTAGTTCGCGATTTGAAGAAACTTGGATTGTGGGACAATTTGAAAGATGAGATTTTTGCAGCTCAAGGCGATATTCAAGATATTGACGGTATTCCTCAGAATATCAAGGATGTTTATAAAACAAGTTTCCAGCTCAGTCCGTACGCGTTTATTGAGGTGGCAGCTAGGGCTCAGAAGTGGGTCGATCAGGCGATTTCTCGAAATATGTACCTGGAGACGCGAGATATTGATGAATATGTGAAGATTTATTCAGAAGCGTGGAAGCGTGGATTAAAGACGACATATTATTTGCATGTTAAGCCGCGTCATCAGTCGGAGCAGACGACAGTTTCAGTTGATAAAATTGCAGAACAAAAAGTCCGCACAAATAGTAAAGTGCGCGGATTTGGATTTGCGAAAATTAATAAATAAGGAGGAAATTAAGATGGGAATTTTAGGTTCAGGATTACGCGATGGATTGTCACTTCACCCAATTCGTTACCCTTGGGCGTATGATCTTTATAATCAAGCAGTGGCTAACACGTGGTTTCCAAACGAAGTTCAATTAGTGCAAGATTTGGCAGATTTTGAAAAATTGTCAGACGATGAAAAGCACGCATTGAAAACGGTTATTAGCTATTTGAACCCAAACGAGTTATTGATCAATAAATCATTGGCGTTTGGTATTTATCCATACGTGAACGCGGCGGAAGCTCAACTATATTTGTCAAAACAGATGTGGGAAGAAGCTAATCACTTCATGACGTTTGAATACATTATTGAGACATTTCCGTTTGATCGCGAGGAAATTTATGCTGCGGGATTTGGTAAAAAATCATTAGCCGACAAAGCTGACTTCCAGAATAAACATTTGGATGTGATGCTTGATCCGAATTTGGATATTTATTCGCTGGAAGGTAAGAAGGATTTTGTTAGGTCTTTGGTGGCATATAACATCGTGCTGGAGGGAATTTGGTTCTATTCAGGCTTTATGGTTGGCATGAGCTTCCGTCAGCGTAATTTGTTGCGCAATGTTGGCTCACTACTGGACTGGATTACTCGCGATGAAAATCTTCACTTGACGTTTGGCATCAATCTACTTTTGACAATTTTGGACGAGAACCCAGAATTGCAAACACAGGAATTCGCAGAGGAAATACGTGGCTTGATTCTGCAGGCGGTGGAACTTGAAAAGGCTTACAATAAGGATATGCTACCAAAGGGAATTTTGGGATTGAACGCTGATTATGTGAACCAATACGTTATGCATATGACTGACCGACGTTTGCAAGAGCTAGGTTTTGAGCCTGAATATAACGTGCCAAATCCAGCCAAATGGATGGCAGCCGCCAATGATACGCTGGAATTGGTGAATTTCTTTGAAAGCACAAACACTAGTTACGAAGTTAATACCACGAAGTAATGGGAGTTGATGATATGAACGAATTAGCGAAAGAAATATTAGATACAGTCGAAGTTGGTGCGTTGGCAACGGTGAATGTTGATAGAACTCCTTTGGTAACGCCGCTGCACTTTGCGCGTTTTGGTAATTCTATAATTTGGATATCAGAGCCGACTGCGCGCCATTCAGAAAATGCGTTTCGAAACGGTAAGGCGGAATTTGTGGTTTGGGATGATAAAAAGCAAGCAGTTTTCTTAAAAACTAACGTGACTGAACTTCCAGAATCTGAGAAAGAGGCGGCAATGGCGGCTTATAAAGAGAAGCTGGCTGATTTTATGCCGCGTTGCCAAAATCCGCAAATATACGTTGCGCCAATTGGTGAACTTGATGAAAAAACTACAACGGGCAATTGGCTGCATTTTATTGCATAAGCACTATATCTAGCGTAAAATTAGTTAAGTAACTACTAAATATAGGGGAAAATGAAAATGAACGCAAATCAGATTATTACTGATGACATGACTTTGGAAGAAAAATTGAGTGCCATTGACGCAGCTCTTAAGGCGGCGCAAGAAGCGGCTGATGATCAAGCAAAGTCGAACGGCACTGTTGCGGCACCAGTTGACCCAGCAAGTCTGACTATTTGTGACGGTTGCGAATAGACCTCTAGATTGTATTGTTTATCGAAGCACATAAAATACTAAATATCTTTATCTCCAAAAGCTATAAAGATAGTTTTTGGAGATACGAAGAGTGATTATCAAGTTGTTGTTATATATCAACAACCACCATATATAGTGTTTATGGTTTTAATTGTAACGCTATATATGTTGATTTTGACCAAATAACAGTGTACAATAAAATTAATCATTCAGTTGAGGGTAGGTCTCGCATAGAGAATGAAATGTTGTGGCAGCCTAGAGCACCGTAAGGCAGCTACAACGATTGACAATATGTGCAGTTGTATATCGAGACGGATGGCGTAGGTTTCAAAAAGCCCTAATGCCACAGAGGCAACAAGTGCTGTAGTCTACATCACCGGTCTCGACATATGACTTTTTGTTTACCAAATCTAGTGCGATCCTAGGTTAGTACATTATAAATTTGGGAAAAGAAAAAGAAACAATGTCGATGCAGCCTCTGGCTGTATTCAGCCGATGGCAAGAAGCAACTTTAACGAAAGGATTTGCTTTATGCAAATTTGCATAAATCCTGAATGTGATAAGCATGTTATTTGCCGATACATTATCCGAAACGGTAAGAGGGTTTACCCTAAAAAGGCTAAATACTTCTCGTTTTGTACGAAAAAAACTACCCTCGATCAAAAGTAGTAGTTTTTTATAGGATTACAGAGTTTTAATAGATTACTAGGGTCTATTAAAACTCTCATAGGTACCCGACGAATTTTCTGGTGTCAATGAGAGTTTTAATATGTAAACGATCATCTTGGACGTTTTTATATTTATATAATGTTTGTTGCCCACCTATTAATAGGTTTTTATTATTACTAACCATAATACTACATGTATTATATCACTCAAAGCATAAGCTTTTCAAGTATATTATATTCCTATGTTTGTTTCGATAGTATAACTGCCACCTCTAGTTATTGACAAATTAAAAGTAATGTGATATCATTTTAATGTATAGAAAATTAAAACAAAAAGGAATAAAATGGCTGAAGAAAAAGATATTCACGGACTTGCCGAAGGCATATTGAGTCGAGACGATATGTCGGCGTTGACATATGTACTGCAACACGTGAAAGGATCTAGCCCAAGTTCGGCGACAAAATTAAGTCTGGAACTGGAAGAGCTTGACGAAACAGCGTAGAGATTTAGCTAGATAATAGTCCACCTCTGTTGTATACTAGACAGTATGGAACAGATTATTTCTCAAGTAGTGAAGCAACTTTTTGATCAAGATATATCGGTACAATTGACGCGTCCTGATCCGAAGTTTGGTGACTTTGCTACAAATGTGGCGTTGCAATTGGCTAAGCCGCTAGGGAAGAATCCGCGTGAAATTGCGGAGATGATTGCTGAAAATCTGCGCAAGGAAGAAGAGTTTAGCGAAGTAAGCGTGGCTGGTCCAGGTTTTATCAATGTAAAACTGAGCGATCAATCCGTTCTAAATTCTTTGAAAAAAGAGCCAACGACGAAGCGCGCCGGTCAGACGGTTGTAATTGAAACCAATTGCCCGAATCCATTTAAGGCTATGCATATCGGACACGCTTTGAATGCGATTTTGGCGGACACGATGGCTAATTTGTTGGCGGTTGATGGCGCAATTGTGCATCGAGTGAGTTATCACGGTGATGTCGGAACGCATGTTGGTAAAAGTATGTGGGCGATTTTGCGTGAGATTGACGGCGATGTGAATAAATTGAACGAAATCCCAGCTGATAAGCGAAATGAATTTATGAGTCGCATGTACGTTGAAGGTGCGCGTGCGGCGAAAGAATCTCCAGAGGCAAAGGCAGAAATTGATGAACTAGCCAAGCAATCATTCGTCCTGGATGATCCACTATATAAACAAGTTTACGAAATCTGTAAAAGTTGGAGTTTTGACGAAATTGACTCTAATGTTGGGCGACTTGGAAACGTGCCGATTGAGCGACGTTATGTTGAGAGCGAAACTGAAGAATTGGGAAAATCTTTGATTAAAGAGAAAACTCCAGAGGTGTTTACCAAATCTGACGGTGCGTATGTTTTTAAGGGTAGCAAATACGGCGCGTTCGATAACGTGTTTATTGGATCTCATGGCAATGGTCTTTATGGGGCGCATGATATGGGATTGATTCAGTTGAAGTATAAGGATTATCCGAATTTGGACTTATCGATTACAGTAAACGGCGAGGAGCAAGCAGCATACTTCCGTGGCGTGATTGCGGCTAGTGAATTGTCGATTCCAACCTTGAAGGGAAAATTGTTTAATTACGCAACTGGCTTGGTCAAATTGACAACTGGGAAAATGAGTTCGCGAACGGGTGAGGTTGTTACAATTGGCTGGCTGTTTGACGAGTTTAAGAAAGCAATTGAAAATGCTGGCGGCAAACCAACTGACGATGTGATTGCTGGCGCGCTTCGTTATCAATTCTTGAAAGTGAAGATCGGCGGTGACGTCATATTTGATATTAATGACGCGGTAAGTTTGACGGGAAATACGGGAAGCTATTTGCAATACGCCCATGCTCGAGCGCGAGGTATTTTAGCTAAATCCGATAAAGAAATTGCTTTTCCGACAGAGTTGTTTGACGAAGATAAGATGCTGGTCAGAAAGTTGAGTGAGTATGTGGACGTGGTTGACCGCGCTAAGGAGAGTTTGGAGCCTCATCACATTTGTACATATTTGTTTGAATTGGCGCAGGAATTTAATCGATATTACGAGAAAAATCAGGTTATTGGTAGTGACAAAGAAGCACATCGTGTAGGAATCGTGGCAATTTACGCTGACATTCTTAAGGCTGGACTGGCTATTTTAGGGATTATGGCACCAAATAAGATATAATATTCAATAATAAATAATAAATAATAAAAGGAGAATTTATTATGGTAAAACCTAGTATCGATAAATCAGCTAAAAAGTTGGCTTCTAAGAGTGCTAAAGCGGCTACAAAAGTTACCGCCATCAAAGAAAAGAAAATAGTAAGTGCAGTTATAAAAGACACCCATATGGGTGGGTTTGTAAATTTTATCCGTGAACAGGGTGTTGTCGGTTTGGCTGTAGGTTTGGCGATTGGTACCGCAGCTGGTGATACTGTGAAAAAATTGGTAACAGCATTTATTGATCCGCTAGTGCAGCTGGTTGTCGGTTCTCAGCAAGGGTTGCAGTCAGCTTCATTCACAGTTGAAGTTGCTGGACGTAAAGGTGAGTTTTTATACGGCGCATTTGTTAGCTCGTTAATCACGTTGATAGCCGTTGCATTTGTTGTATATGCAATAATTCACTTCTTGAAACTCGATAAATTAGATAAGAAAAAAGATTAAAACCTTAACTAATAAGTGTGCCTACTGATTCTCCGCGGGTTGCGCGGAGAATATTTCCGTCTGTAAGCAAATCACAAATTACAACTGGAATGTTCGTCCATTGCTAGTCCAATTGCCGCCTTATCCATAACGGCAATATTAGGATTTGTTAGGGCTTCTTGGTAAGATAAATGATCAATTTTTACGGCGTCAGGGAATTTTATAGGATCTTTATCATAAACTCCGTCGACTTTTGTCGTTTTAACGACGGCATCACATTGCATTTCCAGTGCTAGATTTAATGCCGCAGTATCAGTAGTTAGAAATGGTCTGCCGGTGCCGCAGGCCACGATTACAATGCGGTTTTTCTTAATATGGCTAATGGCGCGTCGGAAAGTGTAGTGGTCGATAAATTGATTGACTTCAACCGTAGATAATGCGCGAGTTGGCAGTCCTGCGTCATTTAACACGTCAGCTAGAGCAATAGCATTCATTAGCGTAGAAAGCATGCCGATATTATGTGCGGAAACAGGTTGAATTCCGTGACCGATGATTTGATTACCGCGAACGTAATTGCCACCGCCAACCATAATTACAATTTCAGCCCCGTCATCCATAGCTGGTCTAATTTGTTCAGCAATCCAGCGAGCACGTTTTGGGTCAAAGCCGCTGGCGAATTCGCCTTGAAGTTGTTCACCTGATAACTTGAGTAGGATGCGTTTTGTCATGATTTTAGTTTAGCACGCCTTATGGAAGTGGTAAAATAGAGATATGAAAGCAAGTTTTAAGCCGAAAAAGATTTTGTGGGTGGATTTGGAGATGACTGGACTAGATCCAGTGCGTGATGAGATTTTGGAAGTGGCGGCAATTGCGACGGATTGGAATTTTAAGGAAATTGCGACGTACGAAGGAATTGTGCGTCACGATTCGGAAAAGCTGGCTAAGCTGTTGGACCGAAATGCTGGTTTTTGGAATGAGCATCCGGAAGCGCGACGCGGGCTGGAGGAGCAGAATGAATCGGGC
>JABZJU010000120.1 GCA_015257635.1 Nanosynbacter sp.
TTAATGAGGAGCTGATTGATAATTTGGCAAAGATGGAGCCGTTTGGCAATGGTAATGCGGAGCCTATATTGAAAATAGCCAAAGCGACGGTTTTGAGCGTGAGGAGAATGGGCGCGGATGGGCAGCATGTGAAATTGACTTTGCGTGATAAGAATGACGTTGCGTTGCAGATGCTGGCTTTTAATGCGTCAGAAGAATTTTTCCGTGAAGTGGGCGACGAGGTGTCTGTCTGGTTTCAACCAACTATAAATGAGTGGCAGGGAATGAAGTCGGTTGAGGGGCGATTATTATATTTGGCTTAGGTGCAATAGTTTCATTACTTGTAGAATAGTGTATTATAGTGTAGTAATACTTTTTAAGTAGAGGGTTATTTTAGGGGTTGTGGTAATATGGGAAACTATAAAAATTCTGCTGAAGTTTGGCGTAGAGAAGGTTTGACGGAAGATGAGTTGCGAACAATGGGCATATTAGCAATGGAAGCGACTGAAAAACTTAAAAAAACTATCATTAGGAAAGAGACTGTCTTATTAGGGAGCGTTCCATTTGGTTCTTGGGACGAGTTCGCAAAAGCTGTACAAGAAATGGCTGCACATAGTTATGAGCCTATTCCAGTTGAAATTAATACAAAAAGGCTTATAGCAACAGCATTCCTAGATGACGAAGGAGAAATGTCTGTAGAAGAGCGTTTCGTACCTGAGGAGGTGTTTATAGACTTATCAAGAACGAGGTGTGATGCGGAAGAGGATAGAAATCATAAGTCGTATGAATTCACGTGCCCAGCACTTATGGAACATCCAGATGGAAAGCTCTATCTAACACGCAAGGCGTATGTTATATCGGTAATAGATGTCAACGGTAGCCAAGAAGTGGATTTCAATATTATTTATGGCGGTCTTAACTAAACCTAGTTGGCAAATA
>JABZJU010000121.1 GCA_015257635.1 Nanosynbacter sp.
CAGGCAAAGACATCTGCTGCTAAGTCTGCTGCTGACGCTGTTGCTAAGAAAGCTGAGCTATACAATACAGCAAAGAGCAAATATCCACATCAACTATCAGAATTGACTGATAAGACTACTGGAACTCCTCCTGTTTCACAGACTGGCGAACCATACTACTTGGACGAAAAGACGGTTAAAACTCCTGGCACAGCTCTTGCTGATGGTCATGCTCCAACAGAAGGGGCTAATGCTATTGAATATCACCCATGTGGTACTAATGACAGTGGTGCAGAGGTTAAATACTACAACTTCTCGACAAATAAGGTAGAAAGCCGACAAATTGGTTCTTGCTAATTAGCTAAGAAGCATAAAATAAAAACTCCGGCGTTATGTCGGAGTTTTTTATGCGCAGGTTTACATTAAATATCGCGTAGAGTATGGCAGAATTCTACTACTTCTTTGCGTAGCTCAGTCAACTTATCGTCATTGTCGCGACTATCTATTGACCGCCTCATCCATTCCGCGATTTTTTTCATGTCATCTTCTTTGGCGCCTCGTGTTGTGACGGCTGGCGTGCCTAAGCGAATGCCGCTTGGCCTAAATCTCGGTAGGGGATCGTCTGGAATCGCATTGGCATTTAGTGTCAGACCAATTTTGTCCATGGCGATTTCCGCTTCCTTGCCGTCAATACCGAAGCTGCTGTGAATATCTGCCAGAATCAAATGGTTGCTGGTGCCGCCAGTCACTAACTTAAAACCGCGTTTTTGCAACTCTTCCGCCAATCTTTTCGCATTTTTAACAATTTGCTCGGCGTAATCTTTGAATTCTGGCTGTAAAGCTTCACCAAATGCTACGGCCTTTGCAGCGATGGTGTGCATGTGCGGTCCGCCTTGCGTGCCAGGGAATACCGCTCGATCGATCAACGT
>JABZJU010000122.1 GCA_015257635.1 Nanosynbacter sp.
ACTCCACAACAAACTCTTCATATCCCTCCTTAAAAACCTATTATGCTTATTATATCAATGTCAGACATAAAAGAATAGACACTCATCAGAATGTCTATTCTCGCTCAATAATTTAAGTCCGCTAAAGAGCTGTGATCGTTTGAACCATTGGAAGAGTATATGTACCAGCTGGCTGAGAAGCTGGAATAGCCTGAGTCAATCCAATGCCCGTAATGTAACCAGCCCAAACCTTGTCTGCACTAGCTGAGGCTGTCATTAATCTAACTGGATTACTTCCGCTAAATGCAGTCGCAGTGTTTTTTAATACACCAGTACCTGAACCAATTACTGGAGTAATTGTTCCCGCCGAAGGGTTGACTGTTAATTGTCCAGTAGTGGCATTAGCATTATATTTATAAGTGTCAGATCCAGAGCCCCATACACCAGACCCTGGCTGAAGAGCATTTAGAGTCAGAGTCCAGCCATTATTTGCGGCACCCGGATTTTCAACATAAATACGATTCTGATTATCTCCAAATGTTCCAGTTGAAGTCTGTTGCGAAAACGATACGGTTTTAGCTGCCATAGAAAATGTTGGATTATTAACCACGACATTGCTTGAATTACGAATGTCAGTGCTCAAGACCCCAGGGTTAATTGTCTGGGACAACTTAGAGCTGGCGGTAGTTGCAGCATTAGCAACAGAGTAATTCGTCATATTATACAATCCCAATAGACCAACCACGCCTACGCTCGCAACGATTAATAATGTTAATTTCTTCATTTTTTCTCCTTACTTAATTGATTTAATTTATTATGCTAATAATTACTGTGGTTATTTTTTCATTCATCCCTCTTTTTCTGTTTTTTAACAATAAATAACATAATGAACGCCGCAACAATT
>JABZJU010000123.1 GCA_015257635.1 Nanosynbacter sp.
TATCCATCCCATATACCAGACGATGATTTATTTACTACAAACTTTAGGGCGCTGTCATCTTTTGGATATGCAACAGCATCAAAATGCCCCTCAACCGCAAGACCACCGCCCTTATGCTCTGGCTTTTCGACCACAAATTCTTGCCTATACTTATTTTGCAGATATTCCTTCATGTCAGCCTGAGCGTTAGCGACATCAAGCTGGAATTTGATATAAAAAACCGCCGACAATCATTGTCACCAAGATTAGCGGCGTGACGAATAGTAGTAATACTTTGCGTGGTTTGACTACATTAATCTTGCTCAATTTGGATTGTTTCTTAGACATAGGTAAGCTTCCCGTCTACTGTTTATACTCACTTTCATTGTAACCCAACCACAAGCAGTATACAACGAAAATATAGACAGCTAAAGCTGCCTATATTTTGATAATTTCTCTGTGGTGACCCTACCGGGAATCGAACCCGGGTTGCCAGGATGAGAACCTGGTGTCCTAACCGCTAGACGATAGGGCCATAACTCTGCAATTATACCAAATATAGCTTGAATCGTCTATATAGGATATTTACTGCCAGGTAACTCCTCCATTTTTATTTGCTGGCACGGCGCTAATCCATAATTTACCTGGCGATAATAGAAAATCCTTACCATCTGCTCCTATAAAAGATAGTTGATCTGCTGTGGCGGGTTTTCGCCATGTTACCTCATGTACGGTACCGTTTTGAAATATTATAGCTGTACCCTCGCCACTGCTATTATAATTTTCGCGCCAACCATCCTCTTGAACTAAGTTCATCTGCATCTTTAATATTACAACAATATCAGAGGTGATTTGTCCAGCTTCACGGTCTAAATGAGGTGCACC
>JABZJU010000124.1 GCA_015257635.1 Nanosynbacter sp.
GGGGGCATGATTGGGGTTAAGTCGTAACAAGGTATCCGTACCGGAAGGTGCGGATGGATTACCTCCTTTCTAGGGAGAGTTATGCCAAAGGCTCGAGAAATCAGCCTTTGAAGCTAGGTCGGTCTTTTCGAAAGTTTTAGTAAATTTCGCTTTCGAATTCAGTCCTTAGGGGCAAGGCTAAAATTTACCACAGATTGAGATAGATTGCACAATCAAGTTGTTAAACAAAAAAGTCCCTCTACGAGGGGCTTTTTATATGATATATTTAATCAAATCTGATATTTTGGTAGAATTGCGATTATAAAAAATAGCCAATAATTTTTGGCTATTTATGCTTTTCGTGAGCGTCTATTATAGTCCGCCGCCAAAAAGGGAGTTTAGTAGCCAGTTTAATGGGATAGTGTGTAGGCTGAGCATAATAGCGAATCCTACTCCACATGTAACAAGTCCCCAAAATTTGAAACGGTCATAGCTACTTACGCCGCTTCCCAGATTGTCGGCTAATTTTTGATGGAAAATAACGACGATTCCACCAGCAATTAAGACCAAAATTCCAAAAAATAATGAGCCAAAACTAAATTGATATAACATATTATTAATTATACACTTGTCAGAATTAAAAAGATACTGTACAATTAAAAAGTCTTGGCAATTTATGGGGACATAGCTCAGTTGGCTAGAGCACCTGCTTTGCAAGCAGGGGGTCCAGGGTTCGAGT
This sequence comes from Nanosynbacter sp., assembly GCA_015257635.1. GTDB lineage: Bacteria > Patescibacteriota > Saccharimonadia > Saccharimonadales > Saccharimonadaceae > Nanosynbacter. The sequence continues at coordinate 719 of JABZJU010000124.1, forward strand.
CCCTGTGTCTCCACCATATGGGGTGAAGTGGGCTTATGTCCACAACACTCCACCAAGACGAATGAGGGCGATTAGCTCAGCTGGTTAGAGCGCGTCACTGATAATGACGAGGTCGGAGGTTCAAGTCCCTCATCGCCCACCA
>JABZJU010000125.1 GCA_015257635.1 Nanosynbacter sp.
GGTCGGAAAGCACTGATGGGAAAAAGCTAAAGGTTTTTGCCAAATTCCAAGCCGCAAAATTGCGGCGAAATATTCCAACCATGGCGGGGATGATTGGTGTGATTTCAATCTTTGTGGTGACAATTTTCTTCAATCTAGACCGAGCTCAGACTTGGCTTCCTCTGGCGGCGTTAGTTGGTGGTGGAATTGTTGGGATAATTGACGATATCATCAATCTGCGTGGTCTTGGGGGCGGCGCGGCTGGACTTCGTAGTCCAGTGAAGTTTGCGCTGATTACATTGATTGGCGTAGTTCTTGGTTGGTTTTTCTTTGCTAAACTGGGCGTGACAAGCTTCCATGTTCCGTTCATGGGGGATGTGAATATTGGGTGGATGATTATTCCGCTATTTGCGTTTGCAGTGGTGGCTACCGGTAACGCCGTTAATATCTCTGACGGAATGGATGGTCTGGCTGGTGGATTGCTAAGTGCTAGTTTTGGTGCGTTTGGTGTGATTGCTTTATTACAGCAACATGTTCTGTTGGCGGGATTTTGCTTTACGGTTGTCGGAGTACTCTTGAGCTATTTATGGTTCAATATTTATCCAGCCCGATTCTTCATGGGTGACGTTGGAAGTTTTGCTTATGGCGCCAGCTTAGGTGTTGTAGCAATGCTGACCGATTCTTTGCTTTTGCTTCCTGTGATTGGTCTGCTATTTGTAATTGAGGCGGGATCAAGCTTGGCTCAAATCGTCAGTAAGAAGCTGTTTAAGAGAAAGATTTTCTTATCTGCGCCGATTCATCATCACTTGGAGGCGATTGGTTGGCCAGAAACTAAAGTGACGATGCGCTTCTGGGTTATTGGC
>JABZJU010000126.1 GCA_015257635.1 Nanosynbacter sp.
GGCAGCGGCTGGAGTGGCTCAGGAGCAAGCAGAGGATCAACCGAAGAGTAAGTATGATGTGGGACCAGCAGACCCTACTGAGTTATTAGAGCTAGTTAACGCTGAACGCCAGCGTATAGGTGTGGCGCCGTTGGAGTTTGATGAAAGCATGCAAAGGTCAGCTCAGCTCAAGGCAGATGATATGATTACCAAAGACTATAGACAGCATATCATACCTGGGCTAGGTGATATGTACACGCAAGAAATGCGCTATCTAATATATCAACGGGCTAAATGCTCTCATAGTAGTGAAAATTATTATACTGGCGCATATCATCCAAAGTCAGATGTTTTTGTATCGACCAGTAGAGAAGCATTTAACGGATGGATGAGTTCTAAGCCTCACAGAGAAGCTATACAAGATCCTAAGTACAAAAAGACGGGATTTGGTGTTAGTACCAACAACACAACCCTAGTAGCAGTCCAGCACTTCTGTCAAATCTAAATAACATCTTCTACTAAGTCTCTCTCCTTATATAAAAATAAGGAGATTTTTTATGCAAGGAAATGAATCGCTCCGACAGTACCTTCAGTACCATGCGAACAATCACCCGTCAGCCGCTAAACGAGCAGAAGCACAAGCCCTACTAAATAAGGTCGGAGACGACGGTAAGCTGGACGGTAATTTTTTAACAGGTCAGCGTGGCGGATTCTTAGGACTGGGAACTCGCGAGCAAACATCAAACGGATATACCGCGTCAGCACTTAACCGAAATATCCTGCCGTGGTGGGTTAATTCGTATAACAGTTGGAGGGGTAGTCAAGGGAAC
>JABZJU010000127.1 GCA_015257635.1 Nanosynbacter sp.
CCTGTAAGTCCTGGAGGATAAGCCCCTTCGCGCCATACTCCATTGTCATAAAGCGAAAAGAACGCTTCATATTCACCAGGCTTATTAAACGTACGACTCAGAGAGAAGCTCGATTGACTCTTAGGTGGAATTCCGCCCGTAGGCAAACATCCTAAATCATAGTTGCCGCCCTGTCGTCTGCGAATGATATAGCATAGTTGTTGGTTGTGATTAGATGCGCTAGAGCTAAGATTCTCTAACTTGAAAGTACCCGTTAGCTGCTCACCGACATGTGCAGTAGTGCTACTAATTGATAGTCCTTCAGAAAGAACGACGTCAGGAAGAACCCTCATCTCAGCCTTCACCACCTCTTGTCCAGTTTCGAGAGGTGGTGTTTTGTAGTCTTGCCACCTTCTACCGTCAAATGTAGAGAAATATGCGTTATATGTACCTACTGGGAATGGACGAGTTGCTTTGAATTCTAACTCTTGATTTGACTGAATTGTTGATGGAGAAAGACACCCTAGATCGTAGTTTTGTCCGCTTTGGTTACGTAGAATTAGACAAGTGTACTCACTGGTTGTTATTGGTTGATTAGAGGAGTTTTTTAGTTTGAATGTAGTTGTGACTGAATCGCCAGAACGAGGGTTAGCGCTAGAGAATGTTATACCTTGAGTGAGTGTTAAGCTAGGGAGAACTGTGAAGGTGGCGCGATTACCAGCACTGGCGTCCGTAGCTACAGGATACTGAGCTTCTGTCCACGTCCTACCACCGTCAAGAGTCCCGCTAATTCTTGCTCGATACAGTCCTTC
>JABZJU010000128.1 GCA_015257635.1 Nanosynbacter sp.
GCCCTTAGCACTACGGACTTGTGGAAAACTCCTCGGAAATGTAAAACGCCAGAGCTAGTAATGGTGCTAGTTAGCTGTTGGCTCAAAATTTGGAGGGTTAACAGAGGTGAAAACCACTAATATTAATTCTAATGCTAATGCAAAAAAGTTTCATAGAAACTATAATTCTAATTCTAATTCTAATACTAATATTAGTCGTGATAAGTATGCTAAATCTAAGCAAATAGAGAATATGGCGACTAGATTATGCCAGATGTTCGGTAATGAACAATACTTCGCATTTTACTGTAAAGTGTTCTGGAAATTACCAGAAGCTACAGTTTGGCAATTAGCGGAAACCGCACTAGAAGCAAAACAAACTCCAGGACGATTATTTACGTATTTATGTAAAAAGGCAGGTGCATGAGTTTTGACACTAAGGAAGCCAGACGTAAACTTATTGAACGGATTAATAAGGCTAAAGTAGATCGAGAACAACTTAGACTATTGCGTAAGAATAAAAATGGCTGTGAACACGAGTGGAAGACGTATAAGCAGATTATAAAGATTGATCATTTTGCTACCGTTATGAAGGGTCAAATACGTCAATATAGCGGTCCAATAGCGCCATATTTCATAGTTAAAGGCTGCCATAAATGTCATGAAAAGCATTACATTGACTTAAAAAATCTGTAAAATAGAACAATTGGGGCGTAAAGGTTACAAATTAAACCTAAGTCACTCTAAGGAGAGAAGAATGACCGCACCAATTCTATCAATCACAACATCAAGAGCTACTGTAATAAGTG
>JABZJU010000129.1 GCA_015257635.1 Nanosynbacter sp.
ACACATCCTATGGGCGAGCGAGTACGCTCAGCTATGTTCAATTCTCTAGGTGAATCGATACGCGGCGCGCGGGTTTTGGATGCTTTTGCGGGGTCTGGTGCTGTTGGGCTAGAGGCATTAAGTCGCGGCGCAGAGTCGGCAGTTTTCGTGGAGCGAGATCGAGTCGCTCAGCGAATAATTGCTGAAAACATAAGTATTTTGGGCGTCGAAGAAAAATCTATTGTAATAAAAACAACGATAGTAAATTGGCTAGAAAGTGCGAGTTCAACAGGGGAGTTCGATATTATTTTTGCTGATCCACCATACCATAATCCACAGTTTTCCACAGTTTCTAAGTTAATGAGACTACTCAAACCGGGTGGATTTATGATATTATCACATCCAGGAATAGGTGAGGTGCCAGTTCAAGACAAAACTGTTGTGGTGGACAGTCGTAGTTATGGGGAGGCGCACCTCACCAAGTTCCTACGATTGAAAAATTAAATTCTTATAGGTCGTTCTGATGTTTGTCAGGACGATTTTTGTTGTATAGCAAAATTTCTGGGTTTTTACGGCTATAGAGCCACTGTGTATTTAGATGCGCTTTCCGTACGTCGTCGCAATTCACTATTTATATCTTCAAGCATGGAAGTTGCCTCATCTACGCTTAGTTTTCTTGCTCGTAATTGCTCGACTATATCTGAATGTAGTTTTAGCAATTCTTACATTAATAAGGCCTCCAGTAAGGTTCCTTCTCCTTTTGCGTCACAGACTTCTCTTCTATTGATTTCCATTGTTT
>JABZJU010000012.1 GCA_015257635.1 Nanosynbacter sp.
TTTATGAATTGTCCAGTTTCCAATTGTGGGATTTGCAGAAATCTCCGCACGTTGCTGTGGTGCTGATGATTGAACCTGACCACTTGAACGTCCACGCTGATTTTAATGACTATTTGGCGGCAAAAGCGAATATTGCTAAGTTTCAAACCGCGGACGATTATGTTGTCTATAATTCTCAAAATGAGTTTAGTTCGTCGATTGCAGATACGAGTTTGGAGCAGAAAAAGGAGTATCCATTTGTTCTTTCGGACGACATAACTTCTGCGATTCGCTTGCCGGGGAAACATAATGTCGACAATGCTTGCGCGGCGATAGCGGCGGTGAAGTCGATTTTGCCGAACGTGTCGGATGATGAGATAAAGAAGGGGCTTAGCGAGTTTGCGGGGTTGCCACATCGATTGAAGTTTGTTGCTGAAAAATACGGCGTGAAATATTACGATGACAGCATTTCGACAACTCCAGGTAGCGCGATTGCGGCATTAAAAGCTTTTGCGGAGCCGAAGATTTTGATTTTGGGCGGCTCAGATAAAGGTGCGGATTATTTTGAACTAGCAGAAGAAATTGCCAGGCAAAACGTGCGACTGATAATTATCAATGGCGTTAACGCGGATGAAATTAGGGAAGTTTTAAGGGAAGAAAAGGTTGATTGCGAAATTGTCCAATTGAATATGGCAGGAATGAAAGAAGTTGCCAAATTAGCCAAAAATAAAGCGCAATCTGGCGACGTGGTGATTCTTAGTCCAGCGGCTGCCAGCTTTGATATGTTTAAGAGCTATTCTGATCGTGGCGAGCAATTTGTCGCCGCCGTAGAAGAACTTTAATCTTGATAAACTTCTGGTTTTAAGATGCCGATGTATGGCAAGTTGCGATATTGCTGGCGAAAATCCAGACCGTAGCCAACGACAAATTCATTCGGCGTATCGATGCCGACGTAATCGGCTTTTGCGTCAACTTCGCGTCGTGCTGGTTTGTCTAATAGCGAGCATATTTTTACCGACGCAGCATTTTTTGCGGCAAATAACTCTCTTAGCGCCTGGGCGGTTCGACCACTGTCAATTATGTCCTCAACTATCAACACATGTCTATCCGCCACGTCGGTATCCAAGTCTTTGATGATTTTTACAGATCCAGAAGATTTTGTGTCGTCGCCGTAGCTGGAGACCGCCATGAAATCAATTTCCATATAGCAATCCATCGCTTGTATCAAGTCGATCATAAACGGCGCTGCGCCGCGTAAAATACCCACGACAACAGGATTTTTATCGTGATAATCCTCGGTCAATTTTTTCCCAAGTTTTTGGACTGCCGTTTTTATATCTTCGTTCGTAAATAGAATTTTCTCAATATCTTTATCCATCTTTTTATTTTAACAGAGAATTGAGCGCTGAAAAATGGTGCGGTAGAATATGCTATTGACTTATATCTATATATAGTGTATAATATAAAATATGTCATTTGAATTATCAGAGCCTACGAATCAAAAACCTTACAGCATCCACGAAGATGAACCTGTGTGTTGGGGTGAGACAACTGACCCTGATCAACATAATCCCGATAACTTTCGCTATTTAGTGCATGCTTTTAATCCTTTTTCTCTTTTTAACGCGATTTATACATCAAAGGAAACAGATGCTTCTAATGATGAGGTACGACGTCAATCTATTGACTTACGAATTAGGCCAGAGGATATTGATGAGCGAGTGTCTGTAAGTATGTCATTGATTGAAAATGGTCGCACTGCTACATATGGTAGCGGTGGAATTATTGTGCAGGCTCCTGAATCGAGCATTGTGCTTACTTCGCCAACTGACGCTGGTGCGATAAATAGCAATAAGGAGCGTCTTGTGGCTCAAGGCCAATCTAGAGGACTGCTCTCGCCGGACCAATTGCTTGAACGCGGTTCACCGCGTACTTATAATGAAGTTGTAGCGCTTGGTCGTAGTGGATTAAGGGCTGCTGGGTTTTTCTATAAGGTAGACTCTCGAAAAAAACCTGTTGATTCTGATCTGGCGGCGAATATGCTTGGTCTTGGACGTAGAACTGGTCTGCCGGTTGTTGAGATTCCTGAAGAGAATATTTATACTGAGAACAAAGTTGTTCGATATACATACATGGATTCTAGTCAGGGAGAGGAGCTAAGAATATTCTTAGGCGGTATGTGTTATTGCGCGCCGAAATCGAAGGGAGATTTGGGGTTTCGTGTTGTCGAGGGTGATACATTGAAATGGTATTTTCCTTCGCCAGAAAAATTTGAAGCTGCTGTAGGTTTTGCCTTAAGGACAGGAGAGATAGGTGAAGCTGAAGCGAACCAAATTTTAGAGGATTATAGAACGGCGAATATTGAACGTCAAACGCCAACTGCTTATTTTGATGAAGATGGCAAGATTGATAGGGTAGAGTGTTTACAAGGTTACGGCGAGCATGAGGCTAAACTCAATATAAGTCGACGTGGTATCGCTAATAAAATTCAAGAAGGTACAGCTAGGCTTATGGGGGAGGGTGTTGAAAGTCTTAATCAATATGTTACAGATCGTATGATTGAAGCTGTGGTGAAAAATCTTAGCCCAGAGAAGGCAGAATCTATTAGGTCATGGTATGAGCAGGTGCGGCCGATTATCGTAGATGTGTGGTCGCAGCAAGATCGGGCGAGATCTCGTATGGCTTATCGTATTATTCGGTGACCCTTCGCCGTGATACAATAAAATATATGCAACCGCTAAAAAAGAAAATTGGTGAATTAGAAAAAGAAATTGAACAGGCTAAAAAAGCGCTGAAGTTTTCTGATTTGGAGCAGAAATTGGCGGAGCTGGATGATCAATTAAACCAGCCAGAAATTTGGAATAATCCTGATTACGCCCAAGAATTAACAAAACAGGCCGCCAGCCTTCGTCAGACCGTCGAGCCTTGGCAGACTTTGACAGTGCAGGTTGGTGATATGGTGGAGTTGATGGAGCTTGGCGATGACGATTTATTGCCGGAATTCCAAGCGCAAGTTGCGGCAATTGAAAAGAGTTTTGATAGGCATAAAACCGATTTATTATTCTCTGGCGAATATGACAATCGTTCGGCAATTATGCGCATTTCCGCTGGTGTGGGCGGGCTGGATGCGCAGGATTTTGCGGCGATGTTGGAGCGAATGTATTTGCGCTGGGCGGAAAAATCTGGAATGAAGGTTGATACGCTGGAACGCTCGACAAATGACGACGCTGGAATTAAAACGGTCGTTTTGGAGATTTCTGGATCTTTTGCTTATGGAAAATTGCGGTCGGAAAATGGCGTGCATCGTTTGGTGAGATTAAGTCCGTTTAACGCCGACAATTTGCGCCAGACTAGTTTTGCGCTTGTCGAGGTTTTGCCGAAAATTGACGCGCCCGATGAAATATCAATTGACCCGAATGATTTAAGAATTGATGTCTATCGTTCGGGCGGTAAGGGCGGTCAAGGCGTGAACACGACGGATTCGGCGGTTCGAGTAACGCACGAGCCGACGGGAATTACGGTGGCTATTCAGAATGAGCGCTCGCAGATTCAGAATAAAGAAACGGCATTGAAGATTTTGCGGTCAAAATTGCTAGCGATGAAATTAGAGCAACACGCCGAAACTCTGTCTGATCTTAGAGCTGGCGAATCGGCAAACTGGGGCAGTCAAATTAGAAATTACGTTTTGCATCCATACACGTTAGTTAAAGATACGCGCACAAAGCACGAAAATCGCAACGCTCAAGGTGTTTTGGACGGCGATATTGACGAATTCATTACGGCGTATTTAGAACAAAATGCTAATTCTAAAAATATTTAGCTTATGTTATAATACTAGTAATGATTCTGTTAGATAGGGTAACGAAGAACTACGGAAAAAGTAACAAGCCGGCATTGAACCGAGCAAGCATTCATGTTGGCGCTGGTGAATTTGTGATTATTGTTGGTACGTCGGGTGCTGGCAAATCGACACTTTTGAAGCTTTTGACTCGCGAAGAAAAGCCGAGCTCTGGAAAAATTGTGGTTGGCGGAATTGATTATGACAATTTGAAGGACAAACATATTCCGCTGTTGCGTCGTAAAATTGGCGTGGTTTTTCAGGATTTTAAGTTGCTTCCGAATCGAACGGTGTTTGAAAATGTGGCGTTTGCGCTGGAAATTGCTGGAATGACAAATCGGGAAATTAAGGCAACTGTGCCGAAGGTGATTGAGCTGGTTGGTCTTAAGGGGAAGGAAAAACATTTTCCTCATCAGCTTTCTGGTGGTGAGCGTCAGCGTGTAGCAATTGCGCGTGCGGTGGTGCGTCAGCCGAAGATTCTGATTGCAGATGAGCCGACTGGAAACTTGGACCCGAAGCATAGCTGGGATATTGTTCGCTTGCTGGAAAAGATTAACAAGTATGGCACGACGGTTATTTTGACGACTCACAACGTGGAGATTGTTAACAAATTGAAGCGGCGCGTTATTACAATTGATCATGGTAAAATCACCTCTGATCAGGCGAGAGGGAGTTATAAACAGTAATGAAATCAGCTAGTAAATCCAACAAGAGCAAAGAAACTATCCGTATACGTCAGCGTCGACGAGGTTGGTTGACGTTTGTCAGAATGTGCCGATATGGTATCAATAACTTTAGTCGTAATGCCTGGCTAACGATTGCTGCAACCGCGGTGATGAGCGTTACGTTGATTATCGTGTTTGTGACATTATCAGCGCGCCAGGTTTTGGTTGATACTGTTTCAAATGTCTCCAAACGTGCCGATATGTCAATTTATTTAAAGGGTGACACGCCAGAGAAGGAGATTAAAAATATCAAATCTCGAATTGAAAAATTAGATAACGTTGATAGTGTTAAGTACATTTCCGCGGAAGAAGCGCGCGAAAAGCAAGCCGAGCAATATAAGGACAATCCAGATACGCTTGAGGCGATTCGTGAGTCTAGTAATGAAATGTCAGCAACACTTCGCGTTTCCGTGAAAGAACTGAATAATCAGCAATCCTTAAATAATTTTGTTAAAACCGATGATCTGTATAAAAAATATAAAGACCCTCGCAGGGAGCCGTCATTCTCAGGTGAGCGCCAGCAAGCTATTAAAACGGTTGGTAATTGGGTGAGATTGGCGAGTATCGGTGGTTCGATTGCTACGGTTGTTTTCGTGGTAATTTCTTCGCTTGTGGTCTTTAATACTATTCGCATGGCAATTTTTAACCGCAAGGACGAGATTGAAATGATGAAGTTGATTGGCGCGGAACGTAGCTTCATCAGAGGTCCGTTTATCGTTGAGGCCATAATGTATGGATTTATCGCGGCAATCATTGCGACAATAGCCGGGTATAGTTTGCTGTTTTTTGCCCATGATCCGATGGTAAAATATGGTATTCCCATTGATAATCTTTTGAGTCATCTGATGGTTTATGGGGTGCTAGTTTTCTTGGGCATGATCTTAGTCGGTGCATTAATTGGCGTGGCGTCATCTTGGGTGGCAACTCGTAAGTATCTAAAGCTGTAAAAAGTCCTTGACATACTGATTATGCTTATGCTAACATAGACGTATGAAACTACGGTCCACCACACCAGTTTCGGCATCATTAGTCAGCAGAGCTTCTCTGGTGGCGATGTCTGCATTGCTCGCTGGATCGGGCATTTTTGGCTTGGCATCACACGTATTAGCTCGCGACTATAACGCCGAAATTCAGGCAAAACAACAAGAAGCAGACAACTATAATTCTGAGGCTTCGCGCTTGGGTGAGATGGCTGATAGTTTACAGGCGGAACTTGATAAGATAAACGGACAAATATCAGCTATTCAAGCGCAGATTTCTGATAGCCAAAAGAAGATTAATAGCCTTAATGACCAGATAAAAAAGAACGAAGAGCTAATTAAGCACAATCGTAAAGCGATGGGGCGAATTTTGGCGGATTTGTATGTTGATGATCAGATTTCGCCGCTGGAGATGCTTGCTAGTTCAAAAAATATTAGCGATTACATTGACAAGCAAGAACAGCGTAATTCTCTGAAAACTTCATTGAATGATAAGATTAAAGAAATTAAGTCTTTGCAGAAAAAGCTGGAAGAGAATAAGAAGTCTGTCGAGAATACGCTTCGCGACCAAGAATTGCAGCGCAATGCGATGGCTGCTAAACAGTCTGAGAAGGCAAAACTGATTACTGACACGAAGAATGACCAAAATAACTATGCGGCTCTGGCTCAAAAGCGTAATTCCGAAGTCGCCAAGCTCCGAGAAGAGCAGGCTGCAGCCAACCGACGAGCTCTTGGCGGTAGTAATGTTTCGATTCCGGGCGGCGTACCTGGCGGTGGTGGTTATCCTGGCGCCTGGGCGAGCGCTCCACTTGACGCTTACGTTGACCCATGGGGACTATACACGCGTGAGTGCGTGAGCTACGTGGCTTGGAAAATTCATAGTACTGGACGGTATGTTCCGCATTTTGGTGGTGCAGGTAACGCAAATCAATGGCCGTCAACTGCAGCGCGTTATGGTATTTCTAGCGGTTCAACTCCAAAAGCTGGTGCGGCAGCCGTGATGAATATTGGATATTATGGACACGTTATGTATGTTGAGTCCGTCAATGGTGATGGAACTATTACCGTTAGCGATTACAACTTTGCCTGGGATGGTTTATATAGGCATTACACACGCTCAGCTTCAGGATTGACATACGTTTACTTCTAATCAGCATAGTGATACACAAAAACGCTCGTGTTAAACGGGCGTTTTGTAGTATAATAAGCATATGGTTACGGGAGAAAAAAGACAGCAATTAAGTTGGTTTTTGACGCTTGTTATTGTGGCTATTGTTAGTTTTGTGGCGGGAGCTCGCTCCGATGCGCTGTTTGCTAATGTGGCGTCGGTATTTGGCGTTAGAACTTCAAATAAGACGATAGACTTATCCAGCGTTCAAAAAACATACCAAGAGCTAGTTGCTAATTATGACGGAAAATTGGATACTCAAAAGTTGATTTATGGTGCTAATCGCGGGCTAGTTGAAGCGGCTGGTGATCCTCATACGGCGTATATGGATCCTGACGAGACGAAGGAGTTTGACAAGTCGCTGAGTGGGCAAATTGGCGGTGGAATTGGTGCGGAGATTGGTCTTAGGAATAATAAGCCGACTATCATAAAACCTCTGGAAAACAGTCCAGCTCAAAAGGCGGGAATTAAGGCTGGTGAGGCGATTGTTAAGGTGAATGACGAGGCTTCTTCTGACTGGTCAGTGGAAAAAGTTGTGAGTAAAATTCGCGGAGAAGTTGGTACGTCCGTTAAATTGACGTTATTAAGCGGTGGTCAAACGCGTGAGGTGTCGGTTGTGCGTCAGAATATAGTTTCTCCGGCAGTAGAGTCGGAAATTGATGGAGAAATTGGCATTTTGAAAGTTAACCGATTTGGCGATGATACAGTGAGCTTGTCCAGAAAATACGCTTCGGAGTTTGTTGAGAAAGGTGTTAAGAAGGTGATTTTGGACTTACGGAATAATCCTGGCGGAACGGTTGGTGCTGCCCAGGGGCTGTTGGGTATTTGGCTGGATAATCAAATAGCTATGACCGAGTGTCGAGGTTCTGAAATTGTTAAAACGCTGCGCACAACTGGAACGCCAATTCTGGGCAACATGAAGACAGTGGTGCTTATTAACGGCAACAGTGCCAGTGCTAGCGAGATTACGGCTGGGGCGCTTCGTGAATACGGAAAAGCCACGCTGGTTGGGCAGAAGAGTTACGGTAAGGGAAGCGTGCAGATTGTGCTTGGATTACCTGGCGGATCGCAAATGAAGGTTACGGAAGCCAGATGGTATACGCCAAAGGGCAAAAATATAGATAAAACTGGTATAGAACCTGATGTAAAAGTTGATCTTTCGTCGGACGATGTCAATAATAACGTAGATCCGCAGATGGATAAGGCGAAGTCGTTATAAAGCTTGTGTTTTTGGGCTGGACAACATAAAATGGAGATATTATGAACGGACAAAAAAAGAAGATTTTACTAGTTGAGGATGACATGGCTCTGTCTGCGGTTTATAGGTCGCGATTAGAGATTGAAGGATTTGACGTTAGGGAAGCCAACAATGGAGAAGACGCTCTGTCTGCCACTGTTGAATATCGTCCAGATTTGATTCTTTTGGATGTGATGATGCCAAAGATTAGTGGTTTTGACGTCTTGGATATTCTTCGTAATACGCCAGAAACTGCTAACGTGAGGATTATCATGCTAACAGCGCTTAGTCAGCCAAAGGATAAGGAACGCGCTGAGAGCTTGGGTGTTGATGATTATTTGGTGAAATCTCAGGTTGTAATTGGCGACGTTGTGGCTCGCGTAAAGCATCATTTGGGTATTCAATGAATAATCCTGCGATCTCAGAGATGATAACATCTGAGTCGGGTAGAATTAGAGATCTTGAAGCTTCTAGGGCTGAGTCTGTGAATAAATTTAAGAATGATATAAATAGTCTTCTGGAGGGTCTAAAAAGTAAGATTGAAAATGAAGACGAGAAGCGTAGGCATCTGGTTGAGCTGACTAAGCATGTAGATCAGATGGGTGTGAATAATACGGTTCTGAGTGAAGTAACTAATGGCTTGTTGGATAAATTAATAAGAGTAAGACGTTATATTGAGGGGTGGCAGAATGACAGATGGGGAGCCGACGGCTATAAAAGTAATATATCTCAGGTGATTGATGAAATTGTTAATGATTTGTCGATAGCTAGTAGGCGCCGTCTGGGTATCGTAGGTGATGTTGAGGGAATTAAGCGTGAAGGATATTATCAAGAGAGGTGATCAGTATTAAAATAACTCCGTATTTACCGGAGCTATTTTAATAAAAAGTTTTTACCGATTAAAGAACAACAACTTGCGTTCGGCGTTCTGATTTGCCGGTAAACTTAGTTTTCTTAACTTGCTTAAAACCAACCACACCGTCTTTTGCAGCGTGGATGGTGAAATTGCGGCTAACGTACGTACCGTCACCAGCGATCTTTGTGGCACCAGTTTGGCGAACTAGAACTTCTCCAGCGGAAACTTTTTGACCGCCAAATCGCTTAACGCCAAGACGTTGACCGGCATTGTTGTGGATATTCTTACTAGAACCACCAGCTTTAACCTTTGACATTCTTTACTCCTTATAGTTTCTATAAAACAATCTGTTCTAGTTTATCGAAAATAAAGCCAGTTGTCAAGCGGTTTTGGCTATATCTGCGGGTTTTAATACCAATATTTCTCTGGCAACGACTTGATCTTCGCGGTAATATAAGAGGTTTTTATCGATAATTTGTTGATATCCAAGTTTTTTAAGATTCTTTGTCAGAGGCAGGTGAGTAAATTTACCTTCGTGATTTTGCCACGCTGGAACGGCTATACAAAGCGTCGTGTCTGGGCGAATTTGCGAATGGATAT
>JABZJU010000130.1 GCA_015257635.1 Nanosynbacter sp.
CAATTACTGCTTTTACCTTGAACCTATTCACTCAAAAGGATAAGTTATCACATAAACAAACAATCGCTCTTATCTGTATAGGAGTATTCCTTACTCTAACCAAATCTGTAAATGCCTTGCTACTATTTCCTCTTCTGTTTTTACCGAAGCGTCTGTTCTCACCCAACAAAAATGAACGTCTGCCATTTAATATTCAGAAGTGGGCTATATTAGCAGTAACTGGTGTTGCCGCGATTATTAGCATACTAATTTGGCAGAAAATATTTGGACAGCCGCTACTTACGTTAGGCGCAGCACACAATCCGCTCCACAGTAATCCATTAAAGTTTATTGCCATACTGTTTAATACCTACATTAGCCCAACTATCGGATACACGGATGTTGTATTACGTGGTAGCGTTGGTGATTTTTCATCCTTTAAATACCACCTGCCTTTGTTTGTGCTGATACCGCTCTTTTCCCTCCTCTTCCTCTCTCTCCTCCATTACAACAAGAAAGACCAGGAGTTATTAGGAGAGCAGACTGGTAAATTGGCAGTGTATAATTTGGCAACAATTGGGTTGTTTGTTTGTGCAGTGTCGTATGCTATGTATACAGCGTGGGCCTTATTGCCGTTTAGGTTTGGCGAGGGAGCGTATTATGCGGATGGTGTACAGGGTAGATATTTTACAGCGACAGCAGTTATGTTAGTGCCGGTAGGGTTATGGCTGCAGAAGTATATTAATGTAAGGACTAAGAATGAAAA
>JABZJU010000131.1 GCA_015257635.1 Nanosynbacter sp.
GCCTGGGACTACACATCGACGTTAGTCAATGTTGTTAGGCATCAAGTCAGATGACTACACATCGACGTTAGTCAATGTTGATAGATGACTATACTTCTTAAAATTTCTTTTCGGGGGATTAGCTCAGTTGGCTAGAGCACCTGCTTTGCAAGCAGGGGGTCAACGGTTCGAATCCGTTATTCTCCACTTAGCTGTCCACGCTTCTGAGGCACTGCCTCAGAACAATCAAAGTAACAGCATAAGATCTTTGACATATTGACACAAGCAAGACTGTAATGTAGAACTATTCTTTCTATAATGGGAAGAATTAGCATTCTAATTATTGAAGAAAAAACTTCAAATTCTTTAGAATCACACAACAGCTGAAAGTATGAGCTACATTCTTTGTAAGTAATTACGAAGAAGGCGAAGAAAGTAAGAAAGGGCGCATGGCGGATGCCTTGGCTCACGGAGGCGATGAAGGACGTGATAAGCTGCGATAAGCCTTGGGTAGGTGCAAATAACCTTTGATCCAAGGATTTCCGAATGGGACAACCCAGCAGGTTGAAGACCTGTTATCACTGCATATGTAGTGAGGCGAACGGAGGGAACTGAAACATCTTAGTACCTCTAGGAAGAGAAAATAAATAATGATTCCCCTAGTAGTGGCGAGCGAACGGGGAAGAGCCCAAACCTGCTTTGTGGCAACGCTTAGCAGGGGTTGTAGGACCACGCTGTCGTACTTAGAT
>JABZJU010000132.1 GCA_015257635.1 Nanosynbacter sp.
CAGTGGGGATGGGCGATTTTCTTGATGGAATTGATTGCAAGGCTAATGAAGAACTTAATGAGGAGATTATAAACCTTAGACACGAGGGGTATAATGTTAGGGTCGGGGAAAAGACCGATCCTGCATATAATAATCCGGATAAAATTCAGGACATATACAATTATCTGGAACGAGGCGAAGCGGAATTAAAGGATGTTCGTAAAGATATTATTCATATAAATTTGGCAGCGGCAGCGCTTGCGAGTGTCCTAGAAAAGATTCCTTTTGTAAGAGAAAATAAATGGGGCAATGTTATAGATGCTTATCTGGAGGTTTTTCGCGACAAGTTATTGTACGGTAAAGATCAGACTGATTCGCAGCCGTGGCATAATCAGCGAGGTTCCGCACTGACATTTTTGACAATTTCTGAAGCTGAGGATTTGAGTGTTTTTGATGAAAATGGCGAAATATTGTCAGAAGGTAAATATCCAACTATGAGTGGTCCGCTGGATGAGTCGGTATTTGATGAGAAGATTAATGGCTTGCCACTGACAGAAGTTATGATTCAAGATAAAATCAACAACGGCGTAGATAAAGCGACAGCTATTGAAGAGGTAGAGAAGAGAATTAGTGAAGTCCGAGAGTTTATCCAGGCGCCGGTGACGGAGAAGTTTTCTAACGTCATTCGGCATTGTGCGGATTCGCTTGGTATTCGTGAGCGAGTGGAAACAGTGAATGGCCT
>JABZJU010000133.1 GCA_015257635.1 Nanosynbacter sp.
GCCTCGAGTAGCAAGGACGCTCTGCCATATTATGGCTTTGCCTTGGTCGGTGAGGTTATGACTGTTCAATCACCACCAATTTGGTCACTTGATGAAGGTAATATTGTTGAGCAATTCACAGGGCTAAAAGACATAAACGGTGCAGAGATTTTTGAGGGCGATATTGTGAAATATGGCGATAATGTAGGCGAAGTCTTTTATGATAGTGAGTGTGCCTGCTTTAACGTATCGGGCTTCTACAACGGGTCACAAGACTATCCGACAATGGCATTCAATGAACACGCTGTTATGGAGGTCATCGGCAATATCCACGAAAACCCTGAATTGTTAGAGAAGAAATGAAAATCTATAACGTAGAGAGTAAAAATAAGTCTGTTGAATAATTTTCTGGTATAATTGAATTACGAGCTAAGCTGTTTGATTTTCAGCTTACATAATCCTATAAAAAACTACTACTTTTGATCGAGGGTAGTTTTTTTATTTTGCCAAAAAATCCTAAAAGGCGGATTACTTGTTTACCTCTATTTATGCTATAATATAAGTACAGTGTGTGAGTTGAGAGAACGCAACTCTGAAGTTAAACGTTCTTATGTATTTTGAAAATGAGGTGGATATAAATGGATAAAAAACCAAGAAAGCTAAATCCGAGGCAAGAAAGATTCTGTCAACTCTATGCGAGCGATAGAGAATTTTTTGGCAATGGCGTGCAAAGTTATAT
>JABZJU010000134.1 GCA_015257635.1 Nanosynbacter sp.
AACTGCGGCAACTATGGGCGCTTTGGTGGTTGATATTCCAGAGGCTGAAGTTGCAGCTGCTCCTGGTGGTATGCCGGGAATGGGTATGATGTAAATCTGCCCCGAGCAATAAAAATCCCGCCGAAAATGGCGGGTTTTTATTTTGGAGGAATGGCTTAACGAGGATTTGATAAGTAGTCGATTTCCTTAATAATATCCAGCAAGGCTTGAGCACGGCGAGCTTCGTCAACAATAGCCACGGCAGCGTCGTGTGCTGGTGCGATCAGAGTTTTATCGTCCGTAGAACGAAGAAGTAACAGGTAAGTATCAAACTTTTCCTCTGGAGAAACATCTAGCTTGTCGACTAATGGACGCAACTCGTTCAAGGCGGTTTGCTTAATCGTATCAAGTGCAGGATCTGCGGCTGTAGCTGGAGCTGGAGCGCTGGCTGCTGGAGTTGGCGCAACTGGCTCTGAAACAGGAGATTTCGCTGTGTCAATAGTAGGCTCATCATTCTGATCCGTAGCGACAGGATCTGGTGAGATGGTTGCAGGATTAATTACAGGTGAAGCTGTAGCATTTGTTTCTTCGAATTGTAAATTATTGTCTGTATCTTGTGACACGCCAGCTAATACCTTAGCCAGTTCTTGGTCGTCACTGAATGATTGATTAGCTTGAGAATCCATTATAACCCACCTTATATATTAAATTGTTTAAGCTTATATA
>JABZJU010000135.1 GCA_015257635.1 Nanosynbacter sp.
GTATGGACATGACAAGATAACCGAAGTATATTCAGGAAAGAGAGAACTCCCCATAGACATCACCGAGAAGCAAATATCAGATTATGCAAAATTAGTTGTTAAGCTAGAAGAAATAGCAGAATCTCTAGATCTGGAAACTTTACCCACAATAGACGGCAGTAATTACTATCTGCTTGACCTAGAAAAAGGCGGTGGCGTAATCATATCCAAAAAACAGACAGAAGGTTCTCGTGTATATATCGCAGACAAACTAGTATTTAAAACAGACGGAACTGTTAACACAGAATATCTCCAGCTTCGACCGTTTAATAAAGACGGTCAGATTGCTCCATTAGATTATACAAAGATAGCACGCTCATGCAGTAATCGTATCAATTATCATCACAATAATCCCAAAGGAGTTATAGCTGTTGCATTTAATAAAAATAGAAGAGACCTCCAATACAATAGTCGAAATAGCTAAAAAATGATATAATTTATAATCATGTCTAAATTACCAACAGTCGCCATCATCGGGCAAGCCAATGTCGGCAAAAGCTCGCTATTTAATCGCTTGACGCGCTCTCGCACAGCCATAGTCGCCAGGGAAGCTGGAACAACTCGCGACAACGTTGTTGGTAAAGTCTCATATAAAAGACGCAACGTCGACTCCACGCCGGCAGATGACTATTCACAATTTTGGCTCATCGACACAGCC
>JABZJU010000136.1:0-393 GCA_015257635.1 Nanosynbacter sp.
CGCCAGGCTTGTATAGTCCTACTAAGTTTAGACTGCCGTTTTTAACATTCACATTTTCTTCACTTCTACTGTAGCAACTCTGGACGTTATTTGCGCTCCATCCGCTGCCGTATATATTCCAAGATTCTTTATCTAACGACGTGCCATTAAATTCATCACGCCAAACAGGCTCTTGATTCCAGTTGGTGCTATCATTTAATGGATAATCATCGCTGACGACACTCTTAGCTTGTCCAGTCGGCAAGGTAAGTAGTGATCCACCAATGAATAGTCCAGCGGCTATTACTCCAGTTAATATTTTAACTTTTGTATTTAAAAAGCGTTTTCTTATTAACATACACTCCCCTTAAATTTACGTTAAAAACCAATTATAACAACAAGCAGAATAAAAAT
>JABZJU010000136.1:403-695 GCA_015257635.1 Nanosynbacter sp.
TGGTTATACTATTCGCATCAAAAGCAAGCCGTCAGCTGGCGCGGAATTTATACTAGTCATTCCAAATTAATAACAGATAGAATATGTTATAATTTACGCATGAAAACATTGCCAGATCGCGATAAATTATTAACCGACAGAGCCTTGCAGTGTGCGGCGACGGAGCTAAACGTTGATTTATCTGAATTACGGATCACGCCAGTAAGTGGCGGCTTTTCGCTTAATCGCCGAGCGTTAGTGTCGTCTGGTGATCGAACGATTTTTGTTAAAGAAGTTGATGCTAATTTATTGT
>JABZJU010000137.1 GCA_015257635.1 Nanosynbacter sp.
ATCATAGATATCCTCCTGTTTAATTAAAGCTAGTCCTGCAACGGGCGACAGTTGGGATCTGAGCTGCTTTGCTGGCTGTTCGAGTCCTTCAAAATTTAAAGTTTGCCATGGGCTTGCTACGCGCGCTGGCATCATTAGTTCGTTTGTAAAAAAGTCCCCAATTCCCGGAAGATTGCCACCGCCACCAACAATAAGAACTTGTTCGATTTTTTTCTCATCAGGGAAGCGGTCTGTGTAATATCGCATAACGCGCTTAACTTCATTAGTCATTTTTTCTAGACTCGGACGCAAGGCTCCTGCGATTCTAGCTTGTCTTGGGCCGGGATTTAACCCATTTAATACCTTAAATTGATGAGCCGTTTCAATTGGTACGTTCATTTTTTTAGCTAAATTCAAAGTGAGTGTGTAGCCGCCGACATTTAAACCGCCCGTGACGCGTATGTCGGAATCTAGAATCGCGATATCCGTAGTTGATGTACCGATATCGACAATTATAGTTGGTAATATTCCTTCTTCTGTGCGTTGTAGTAGCCTGGCAATTGCGCTAATGTTTGGCTCAATTATTGCAACTTCTAGGCCGCATTGCTTGGTGGCGTCCAGCATGCTGTCAATCATTTTCTTCGGTGCGGCGCACATTAGGACACTAAGTTCGTCTTTTGTGCGATTAATAATCCTATAATCTAGATAAAGAG
>JABZJU010000138.1 GCA_015257635.1 Nanosynbacter sp.
GTCCACCAGAAACGCCACATCGCGCCCAAACAAACTCTCCAAATCGTCCAAAGTTGCGTCGGTATCTTCAACGGTGTCGTGCAGAACTCCCGCCACAACCGTATCAATATCCATGCCCCATTCAATCAGAATTCCCGCCACTGCCAATGGGTGATTGATATAAGGTTCGCCACTTTTGCGCTTTTGTCCAGCGTGCTTTTCCGTGGCGTAATCGATTGCGCTCGCTAAAACTAATACTGGCACTTCGTCGTATTTTTGTTCAGCAATTGACAATAACTCTTCGCGCGTCATATTTATATTATACAACTTTGTAGTATAATTAAGAAAAGCTAAAGCGAAAATATCTAACAGGGAGGGCGATATGGCTGTAACGAGAATAGCAATTAACGGCTTCGGGCGAATCGGACGCAATGCGTTTAAGATTGCGAACGAGCGAAGCGACTTGGAGATTGTCGCGATCAATGATTTGACTGACACGAAAACTTTGGCGTATTTGTTGAAGCATGATAGCAATTACGGCGAGTACGGACGTCAAGTTGATTTTACGGAAAACGAGCTGATTATTGAGGGTAAGTCGGTTAAGGTGTTGGCTGAGAAAGATCCAGAAAATCTGCCGTGGCGAGATTTGAATATTGATGTGGTGATTGAATCGACAGGATTTTTCACCGATAAAGATGGTGCGG
>JABZJU010000139.1 GCA_015257635.1 Nanosynbacter sp.
AAATCCTAAAGGGCACAAAATTACCAAAAGAAGCTAAACTGCATTCGTAAAACACTATGGGGCGCGTTCGTAGTACGGTTACGAAAATAAATCAGCGGCTTAATGTGAAATTGGCTGCTACGATTCTGGCGGGCTCGACGTTGTTGTCGAGCTTGCTGGGGTTTTTTCGTGATCGTCTACTTAATTCCGCCTACATGCCAAGTGAAAACGGTGCGCTGGCGGGATATCCGGTTGGATTAGATGCCTACACTGCAGCTTTTATGGTGCCAGATTTTATGTTTGCAGTGCTGGTTTCTGGTGCGCTTAGCGTAACGTTTATCCCAATATTTAATGAGCGGTGGGTTAAGGGTAATAAACAATCAGCTTGGCAAATTAGCTCAAGTATGATTAATTTTATGGCGCTAATCACCATGGCGGCGTCGGTGTTGATTATTATTTTCGCCGATCCGTTGATGAAGTATTTAATCGCACCTGGTCTGAGTGAGTCTGGTCATGCTTTGGCGGTTAGTATGATGCAAGTAATCGCAGTGAATCCGTTTATCTTTGCGGTTGCGGCGGTGATTGCTAGTATTCAGCAGGCAGTTGGACGATTTATGTTCTGTGCGCTGGCACCAATGCTGTATAACGTCGGTATTATTATTGGTACGGTGTGGTTTACCGGCGGCGTCAATT
>JABZJU010000013.1 GCA_015257635.1 Nanosynbacter sp.
CTTTATTGTCGGTACGAATAACAACACCCTCGAACATCTGAATACGCTCTTTGTTGCCTTCCTTAATTTTCTGGTAAACGCGAACTGTGTCACCGCTGCGAGCATCGACAACTGCTTGCTTTTTTTGTGCTTGGTTGATTTTGTTGATTAACTCAAAACTCATAATTTTTCCTATCTTCCGAACTCGCTCCGACTGGCCACGCAGTTGTACCTCTGCGGCTCCACATCAAACAAGGCTCGAATATTTAACTCTCGTACAATTACATAAGATAATAACACAAATCTGAAGAAATATCAATTAAATAAAATTGGAGTATAATATAGTTATGGATTACAATAAATTAGCACTCGAACTACACGAAAAATACAAAGGTAAAATTACGACTAGCCTCAGAGATAAAGAGGAGCTTAATCGCGACAAGCTTAGCGCTTATTACAGCCCTGGCGTCGGCGCAGTCAGTCAAGCAATTGCCGAAAATCCAGCCGATTTACCAAAGTACACTTGGACGAACAATTTAGTCGCCGTAATCTCAGACGGCTCAGCAATTTTGGGCTTGGGTAATTTGGGACCAAAAGCCGCCATGCCAGTCATGGAAGGAAAAGCTTTGCTATTTAAGCATTTTGCCGATGTCGACGCCGTGCCAATTGTGCTAGACGTTCACGAGCCAGAAGAAATCATTGCCACCGTTAAAGCCATCGCGCCAAGTTTCGGCGCCATCAACCTCGAAGACATTGCCGCACCAAAATGTTTTGAGATTGAAGAGCGATTGAAGGCAGAATTAGATATTCCAGTCTTCCACGACGATCAACACGGCACGGCTGTCGTTGTATTAGCGGGCTTAATTAACGCCGCTAAATTGACAGGACGAAACCTGGCAGATTGCAAATTCGTGGTCATCGGCGCAGGCGCAGCTGGCACGGCAATCATCAAATTGTTAAATCTTTACGGAGCAAAAAACATCGTAGCGGTGGATAGCCGAGGAATTGTCGGAAAATCACGCACAGATTTGAACGCTGAAAAAACCGCGCTATTGGAATATGTCGACGCATCGCAATCTGGCTCAATTGAAGACGCCATCACCGACGCAGACGTATTCATCGGCGTATCGCGCGCAGGACTTCTCACTCCAGAATTAGTCCAAAAAATGGCGAAAGATCCAATCGTATTCGCACTAGCAAATCCTGTTCCAGAAATTATGCCAGATGTCGCCAAACAAGCCGGCGTTGCAATCATTGGCACGGGTCGTAGCGACTTCCCAAACCAAGTCAACAACTCTCTGGCCTTCCCTGGAATTTTCCGCGGCGCATTAGATCACGGAGTTAAGAAAATCACCGATCAGCACAAATTGGCGGCTGCTGAAGCACTAGCTAACCTGGTCGAAAATCCAACCATAGACAAAGTCGTCCCAACTGCATTTGATGAGGGTGTTGTTGAAGCTATTGCGAATGTCATTAGATAAGCCTAAGCACCAGCACCGTACTTAGCCGCATCACAAGAGTCTCCATCTATAAACAGAGCCACTAACGACTCCTGATTTTGTTTGTCACAAGCTCCCAAAAATAACACCATTTCAGTCACTCCAGCTTTCTGAAGAGATTTTTTAGTCTCACTTTCATCGGGCACATCCTCAACGCTGACTTTTGACACATAAACCCTCTTGGCGTTATGCGTTTGTTCTTTCCAGGCGTAAATTATAAACGGATAAAGCTCTTTTAATCTATTATTTAAGCCAATTGGCAAACCAACAGACTTATCTTCTGAAGTTGCCACGCATTTGGCGGCCATAATTAATTTGCCCTTAATAATAGGCAGAATGTCCCGCTTCTTCTCGTCGTTTTCGTATCCAGTCATTTTATGCTCGACCTTTTTAGCCTCTTCAGTGCGCGCGTCAACTACTGCAACCGCAGTACCGTCACCACCACGCTCAACATGCAGTACATTCACAATAGAATCTTCTTTAAGCCACGGAAACGTATCTTCATCAAGCACCACAGCATCTCCTGTCTTTAGTCTAATTTCTACCAACTGAGAGCTGCTTTCTTCGATTGTCAGCTTCGGTTTGTTTGATCTTTTTCTCTTAGCAACTTTTTTCAAAGACCCGCTCGCAATTTCAGGCGCCGCTTCG
Organism: Nanosynbacter sp.; assembly: GCA_015257635.1. GTDB lineage: Bacteria > Patescibacteriota > Saccharimonadia > Saccharimonadales > Saccharimonadaceae > Nanosynbacter. Next base: position 2,127 of record JABZJU010000013.1, read on the forward strand.
TAAGTTGTGAATTTTTCAGAAAGAACCTTTAGCTCGCCTTCTAGAATTGACTTCATTTTTTCTTCCACCACAGATTTGGCAAGAGTCTGTGCATTCGGACAATTTTCCTCGAATACAATTTCCGTATATTCACGAGCCAACAACTCCTCGTCCAGATCTCTCATCCCGTCTGCACAGTCGAGTATGGTTTTAGTCCACTCCAAGTCTCTTTCACAATTAAAGAAGGCTTCAATGCGCTCCATACGCACACCACTTTCATTCCCAGACATCGCCTCAAGCTCATCGGCTTTAAGCATTGAAAAATTTGTCAATAGCTCAACCAAGTGACGTGTCTTTTCACGAACTGGATCGTATTCAGGTCGACTTACTCCAAATTCTATAGGCGGAAAAGTGCTGTCTTTTCTATAAACCCCATCAATCACAGACCTCTTAGTTTCTAATGTGAGTTGCATATATTCAGAGTCGGCAACATCTGGGTTAAGATTGTTATTCCTCTGAAATTTCTTTACTTTAGGAATTTTACACCCCTCAAGATTGCAGTATTTCGGAACATTAACTTCCGCTATATTAGCAGGAAAAATCTTATCTAACGACGATATAAAAGCACTTAGTGAGGCTTCATATTCCTTATTAAATTCCTCTTTCAATCGAGAACTCACTTCGTCAAAATCGTAGCGGATCTCCAAATATTCAGGAGACTGGTCGTATACATCCTTAGCCTTCTTAAGACTATCAATTACAGGCTCATATTTCTCAACCAAGTCCTTAAATATGGATGAATCTTTGGGGGCGTCTTTATATATACATTCAAGAAAACTGATGACAGTATCAAAAATTTCACAGACAGAGTCTTTCTCAGACTCTGAAAATTCGCTATCGTAACAAGAGTGTTCCGGAATTTCGCTCATAAACTGATATTTTATCAGTTTATGGCTATAAAGTCAATTATATTACTCTGTTAACTTCTTCTAGTGTCGTTTCGCCACGAAGAGCCGCCAACACGCCAGCCTGAAGTAACGTCACCATGCCATCTTCTTTTGCAGCCTTTTCAATCGCTTCCGTATGAACATCCTCAACATCGCCACGCAAAAATTTCTGAATATTCTCGCTCACGACCAGTTGTTCCATTACTGGAATTCGCCCCTTATAACCAAACGGAACGTCGTCCGTTGGCACCGCACGCCAAAGCTTAAACGTATCCAAATCTGGGCAATCAACATTCTCCGGCAAATCCTTCAAGACTTCTTTCACCCACTTGCGAGTCGCCTCATCTGGCTCATATTCTTCCTTGCTATCATCCCACAATCTCCTCACTAGTCGCTGAGCAATCACCAGCCGAACCGCCGAGCTAAAAATCGGGTTTTGTCCAATCATATCGATCATACGACTAAACGCCGCCGCAGTCGAATTGGCGTGAAAGCTAGACAGCACCAAATGTCCCGTAATTGACGCCTGAATCGCAGTCTTCGCAGTTTCATTGTCGCGGATCTCACCGACCATCACCACGTCTGGGTCAAGACGTAAAACACTACGCAAACCGTCAGCAAACCTCTGTCCATTTGTCGTATCAATTGGAATCTGAGCAATCCCAGGAATCGTATTTTCTACAGGATCTTCCAGCGTAATAATCTTTCGATCCTGAGTATTAAGAGCATTAAGAATGCTATATAACGTCGTAGACTTTCCCGAACCAGTAGGACCAACCATCAATAACATCCCGCGCGGATGAGAAATAACTTCATCAATTTGCTCGCGCTCTTTCTTTGAAATACTCAATAGATCCAAGTTCAGCATTGACTCGTCAAAATTAAACAATCGAAGCACCAGATCCAAGCCATACACCGTCATCACGGCTTCCACACGCAAATTCAGCACGTGCGATGCGCCATCTCTATGAATTTCCTGTTGCATATGTCCAGATTGAGGCTCTCTTGAAGCAGTAGAAATATTCGCACGCGACGCCAAAGTCGCCATAATAACTCGATATCTGTCCCTGCTAAGCTCCGCCACCGTATGCAAAGCTCCGTCAACACGCATACGAATTCGAATCGACTCACGCTGATTTTCAATGTGAATGTCTGACGCACCCAACAAATCTGCTTGGTCAATCAAATAATTAAACACGTCATTTGTGCCTACGGAAGCTAAAGTCTGCGTAACCTGCGCCAGAGTATCGCTATCACCTTCCTTGGCAATTTCAATATTGTCGTAAATCACTTTTTTTGGCGGATCAAACCTAAGCATAATTGACCGAAACGCCGAACCAGAAATTAAGAAGAAGAAGATTCGCTTGCCATTTTCAACATACTGATCTCGCATCCGCTTCATCAACGATTCAGAAGTCTGCGACGTAACACCAAATCGATAAGACTGGTCTTCCTCATTAAAGGCTAACGGAACCAACCTGCCTTTATACATCTCTTCTATCGTTAAAACATCCTTAAGCAAAGGTAAAGTATCTTCAAATTCCCGCCCATCAAGATATTGAAGTCCTAAAATTGACGCTCGACGACGAGTCGCTTCCTCATCCTGCTCACGGCGTCGCGCCTGAATTTTATCTTCGTCCATATGAAAATTATACCAAAAAGCTTACGGTTTGACGAGTGATATAATAGTGATATGAATCCAGAAATTACTCTGTTAGTTCACAATATTCGCTCGACGCATAATGTTGGGGCAATTTTTCGCACAGCCGAAGGATTTGGTGTGAAGAAGATTATTCTCAGTGGTTACACGCCGTATCCAGAATTGAGTTTATGTAGCAAGGCGCCTGCTTGCGCGCTTGTCGATGGAGAAATTCGATCTGAAGATCCCCGCCTGCCGCATATTCGCGAGAAAATCACCAGCCAAATTCATAAAACAGCCTTAGGTGCGGAAAGTTTGGTGCCGTTTGAGTTTTACGAGGATATCAATGATTGGATTAAAGAGAATCAGCAAACAGAAAACTTGCCAATTATCGCGCTTGAGCAATCAAAAGACAGCGTGATGCTATCAGAATTTCAGCCGCCTGAAAAATTTGCGCTGCTACTTGGAGAAGAAGTCTACGGAATCACGCCGGAACTTTTAGACAACTGCGATTTCACTGTAGAAATCCCAATGTTCGGCCAAAAAGAATCATTCAACGTGTCGGTCGCAACAGGAATTGCGCTGTTCGGACTGATTTTCCCGAGAATGAGATGATCTCAACAACGAATAAATAAATCCCTCAAGTCTGATTATTGACTTTATTAAACATATGTGTTATATTTGTATGAGCTTTCTCTGGAATCCCCCGGAGAAAGTAGTCCCCTACTTGGAAGGAACAAGAAGATGTCATTTGACATTGCGCTCATTCTTACAATCATGTGTACTATGTACATCGCGTGGTATGGATACGTGTCGCCTTCGGGCGTTAGTCTGAAGATACACACGCTAGCCATCGCTTCAGCGACATGGCTGACTGCGTTCTTCGCATACTATATGGCAGCAGAAGCACCACTACGCCCACAGTACCACACGGTGCTGATACTCATGTGGTACTGTGCGGTAGCCTTGACCTACGCAACCCTTTACTATAGAGGCTGCGCCGAAGAGCACAACAAAATGCGGGACAAGTCCCGCTGACAGATGATTAGTTAGCCCGCCGTAGAGCAACCAGCTCCGGCTAGGCCTCTGTCAGCGGGCTAACTATCACTTTAGAACTACACACTCTTCACCCAGAGTGTTTTTTAATTGGCTTAATAAATTGTCATTAGCATCCACCTTAAACGGCAGGCGCATGGCTGATTTTTCTTTCTCGCCCAGTACCAAAACCACGTCAGTCGTGCCAGCATTCTCGCCGCAAACAGACTTCATTTTCACCAACCGCGAATGGTCATTCGGATCTTTAATATACACAAATAACTTTGAAGCGGGAATTTCTGGCGCAACATTAACAGGCGCTGAATGAGTTTTTGGCTGCGGTTTGGTGGCGTCATTCTTTACGGCAGACTTCGGAGAAGCTCCATTTTTCTGATTACGATAAGCTTCACGGCGCTCTTTTTTAACGGCAGAGCTAATTTTTGGCGCATCCATTTTACGGCCAGTCGACTCATAGCCATTGATATCGTTATCCGTAATCACAATAATATCATCGGCAATTAGTTTACTTTCATTGCCCAAATTTCCGTCACGATCTCGCGCTGAATTTTTACCAGAAACTCGAATCACTGCGTCCTGAACCAACTTAGCGCCAACTTTCTCATATAGATTTGGAAAAACAATTATTTCACCCTCGCCGAATTTATCCTCAATTCCCACGAACGCCATTTTCGAACCGCTTTTTGTGACAATTGTACGAACGGTGCTAATAATTCCCCCGACCGTCATCATTCGACTGTCGTACTCAGGAACTAATTGCGTCAATGGTTGAGTTTGCTCGCTCAAATACGTTTCATATCTATCAAGCGGATGCGCCGAGATATACAACCCCAACAATTCTCGCTCCCACATCAAGCGCTCTTTATCGTCGTGTTTCACAGGAGCCTTCTGGAGATGAAGAGTCGACTGGACGCTCGCCGCATCATCGCCACCCAACATTCCAAACAAATTGGTCTGCCCACTGGCGGCTTCTTTTTGGAGCTTGGACGCAAATGACGTAATGGAATCCAGATTGAAAAGCAAATCAGATCGATCGCCCATATCATCAAACGCACCAGACTTAATAAGCGACTCCCAGGCTTTTCTATTGAACTTGCTGGTTGAAACACGCCTAGCAAAATCCTCAACCGACGTAAACGGACCATCTTCGCGCGCCCGTAGAACCTCCTCGACCGCACCAACGCCAACTCCCTTCACTGCCGACATTCCGAAACGAATTTTATTCTCATTCGGCACCACAGCAAACTCAACGAACGATTCGTTTACATCAGGACTCAGCACACTAATTCCCATATGCTTACATTCGGTGATTTCAATTGCCAGACGATCGGTGTCGTCATGGTCACTGGTCATAAGCGCCGCCATAAACGCGTCGGGATAATGCGCCTTCAAATAAGCCGTCCAATAAGCAATCAAACCATAACAAGCGGCGTGCGACTTATTGAAACAATAGTTGGCGAATTCTTCCAGCTGAGTCCAGAAAGTTTCCGCAATTTCCTTAGTTGCGCCACCAACTTTAACCGCACCCTCGACGAATTCAGGCTTGACCTTTTTCATCAAGTCAATTTTCTTCTTACCAACAGCCTTACGCAACGTGTCAGCCTGACCACCAGTAAATCCACACCATTCCTTAGAAATCTGCATAAACTGCTCCTGATAGACCAAAATTCCGTAAGTATTTTTCAGCGAGTTTTTCATTCCAGAATGCAAATAAGTTATTTCTTCCTCGCCGTGTTTACGTCTAATAAAACTGTCAATAAACTGCATCGGACCCGGACGATAAAGAGCCACCATAGCAATAATATCTTCAAACGTAGTCGGCTTCAGTCCGCGCAAATATCGCTTCATTCCCGCCGATTCCAACTGGAATACGCCAGTCGTGTCGCCGCGCTGAAACAGCTCATAGGTCTTTTTATCATCAAGCGGCAACTCCGAAAGATTAATTTCTTTCTTGTAAGCTTTTCGGATAATCCTCATGGCGTTATTGATAATCGTAAGGTTCGAAAGCCCCAAAAAGTCCATCTTAAGAAGCCCAAGCTCTTCAACTTCGCCCATCGGGAACTGAGTCGCCACCACGCCTTTTTGTGCCATTTCAAGTGGGATATAATTGACCAACGTATCTGGTGCGATCACCACGCCACAAGCATGAACGCCGTGGCTACGAATCGTCCCTTCCAACTGAATTGCATAATCCAGAACTTCCTTCGCAGTCGGATTATTTTCATATTCATTCCGAAGATCTGCATCTTCTTTAATACTCACGGACAACGGAATATGTCGCCCCTGGTTTGGCGGCGGAACTAACTTCGCCAAGCGGTCGCTCTCAGCGTACGGAACCTCCAAAACCCTGGCAACATCACGCACTGCCATACGACCAAACATCTTACCAAACGTCGCAATATTACTAACGTGATCTTCGCCATATTTTTTCGCACAATATTCAATCACTTCATCGCGACGCGTATCCTGAATATCAACGTCGATGTCGGGCATAGAAATACGATCAGGATTCAGGAATCGCTCAAATAGCAAACCGTATTTTAGAGGATCAAGATCTGTAATGTTCAGCGCATACGCAATAATCGAGCCAGCCGCACTACCACGTCCAGGCCCAAAAACAATTCCCTGCGATTTTCCCCAGTTGATAAAGTCCTGGACAATCAAGAAATAACCTTCATAGCCCATATTTCCCATCACACCAAGCTCCATCTTAGCGCGCTCACGAACTTCATCAGACAACTTCGGAATAATTTCGTCAGGGTCTAATTTTTCAGCCTCCTCCTTCGAAGCTCCATTGTAACGTTGCAACAAACCTTGATATGTCAATCTAAGCAGATACGAATGTTCATTCTCGCCGTCTGGCAATGGAT
>JABZJU010000140.1 GCA_015257635.1 Nanosynbacter sp.
TTCCGAGCCACATTCCCATAACCAGAGCTGGGCTGTAGTTGATAATCCAGAGGTCTTTTGGCTGTGAACCCTTGTCGGATGTACCAGTCTTTGCAGAGGTTCGAACGCCATTGACGCCCATCCAGCCGTGAAGTCCAGGGGTTCGGTCGGACAAGATGTCGTTCACAATGTACGCTGATTGTGAGTCAATAACTTGCTTACCCTCATCTTTCCATTTTTTCAGAGTTTCACCTTGGCTGTTCTTTACCTCGATAACACTTGAAATGTCTTTTTGGACTCCCATTCGCGCCAATGTTGAGTAAGCGTTCACCAATTCTGTCTGTTTGGTTCCACATGCGCCGATTGCTGCACCGAGTCCGTAACCACCGGCATTTTCTTCCTGGCGGCAATAGTTGGTGTCGCCCATCCTGCGGATTCCCTCAACGACAGGCTTAGCGGATCCGTCGCCAACGATGTAAGCGGCTTTGATGGCTGGAACGTTTCGGGATAGGGCTAGCGCTCTTCGAATATTGATGGCACCCATAAACTTATTGTCCCAGTTTCTTAGAGTTGCGCCGTACAGTTTATCGATATTTTCGTCGGCTAAGACGGTGCCGCTACCGTATGCTTGCTTGCTGTCGTGTTTGTCGAATAATTGAGCAAAGACAAGCGACTTAATC
>JABZJU010000141.1 GCA_015257635.1 Nanosynbacter sp.
CCTGCGGCTGGATCACCTCCTTTCTAGAGAAAGAAGAGGTCTGATGCATTCACACTTATCGGTAAACTGTAAAAGATGCGGAAGAGAAAAGCTTGAGTGAAGACAAGATTCGCTTAAGAAGAGAATCCGGGTTTGTAGCTCAGCTGGTTAGAGCACACGCTTGATAAGCGTGGGGTCGGAGGTTCAAGTCCTCCCAGACCCACCAAGAACGGGGGCATAGCTCAGTTGGTAGAGCACCTGCTTTGCAAGCAGGGGGTCATCGGTTCGATCCCGTTTGCCTCCACCAATACTTTCCAAATCAAAGTGAGTTAAAAAGGCAGTGTAACTGCTTTCTTTTTTTTCAAAGAGAAGTCTGCTGACGAATCAGTTTGACGGAAAAAGAAAGGCTGCTATAATAATCAGCTCATTTTGATTTGCGAAGTAAATAGCAATATTGAACGCATCGATCTTTAACAAATTGGAAAGCCGAAATCAACAAACAAAGACAATGTGTCTGTTTTTGATGATTGACCGATTGCAAACGGTCAGTTGTCTCCTGAACAGGAAAAGAAAAACAGGTACAGTATTTGGGTGATGATTGTATCGACTTAATCCCGAAAGACAAAAGGCGGGATTAAGAC
>JABZJU010000142.1:0-243 GCA_015257635.1 Nanosynbacter sp.
GTTTATCACTATTTATTAGATTTCGCAATATGCTTAAATATACAATAAAATAAGGCATACCGCTTTCCGAGACCAGACCCGGGGCGCATACACCTTATGTTGACATATTACCGCGACCATCATAAAAAATCAATAAACGGTTGTTATTAATATTGTCTTTGGTTATAGCTACCTAACAATTTAGATATTTATACAGTTCTGGTGGTGTATACATCAGCCAAAATAAAATAAGACAGCCCGCGT
>JABZJU010000142.1:253-620 GCA_015257635.1 Nanosynbacter sp.
ACAACTGTCATTGAAAAATCAATAATATCGCCTTTCGTTATAGTTCCCTAACAATTTAGATATTGATATAATCGTTAGATCAGTCCATACATCTGAACTATAGTTATAGTTCCCTAACAATTTAGATATTGATATAATTATTCTTCTAAAGAAGAATAATAGATATAGGTTATAGTTCCCTAACAATTTAGATATTGATATAATCGTGCAGGCTATAGATAGCGACTACAACATGTTATAGTTCCCTAACAATTTAGATATTGATATAATCATAATCGAGAAACGTGTTGCGCGTGAACGGTTATAGTTCCCCAACAATTTAGATATTGATATAATAAATATGCGGGCGATTGATGAGGAGGATTGG
>JABZJU010000143.1 GCA_015257635.1 Nanosynbacter sp.
ATCTACAAACGGGGAGCCGACTGGGCATATAATAATATCTCCCGAGAACCATCATACAGATATATATTGTGATTACCTTGAAAGAAATGAAGCTTTAGTAGCAGAACGTGAACGTTGGGGAGTAAAAAATCAACAAGGCAAGATCGTAAATTACTTCGCCCGAACAGAACCTGCTTATGGAATGTATATACCTCAATTAGACGACATGCCGGACTATCCCGAACTACTAATAGCTTGTACGAAGAATAAAAAAGCGAAGAGATTAGCCCATCAAGAATTAAGAGTAGACTCGACGCAAGTTAAATTGGCGACTCAAGCTCTCGGTATAGTAATGGCTGATCTAGATATTTTACATAGAGCTGATGGCAAAACTCGGCTGATAAATTTTCCAAAAGACCAACTTGACGAACAGCAAATTACAGTATGTTAAAGCATTAAACACAACTTTCACTCTTTTTATTTCCCCCTTATCGTGGTAAAATTTTATATTAAGAGGAAGGTCTGTGCTAATATCAGACCATATTTTTATGAAGGACGCTAGCAAGATTCGAAACATTGCCATTATTGCCCACGTCGACCACGGCAAAACGACCATGTTTGATGGTCTATTAAAGCAGTC
>JABZJU010000144.1 GCA_015257635.1 Nanosynbacter sp.
TTCTTATCAATAGCCAACGCGCTGGCGGTAATTGTAGATTTCAGAGTTACAGCTCCAGTCGCCTCGCCATCCACAGCCACACTCGAGCTAGGATCTGATCGATTTTCAACGTAGCTTTCCGTTATAACCGTTGCCGAATCGCCGAATGATGACAACAATTGCTCTTTTAATCCATCAATCTTCTTTTCGCTCAGCTTGCTTTTTGCCGATTCTATATCGCTAGCCGTCACAACCGTCGCAGTTTTATCGGTGCCGCCACTAGTAGCAGACCGCAGTGACGCAGAAATATCGTCAACCGAAATACTCATACTGCCAATTGCTGCATTATACTGAGCTCCGCCCTCACTAGCGGTAATAGCCCCAGAAGCAGATCCCGGACATTTATATCCTGGACAATTCCAACCCAACGTAGCCCCCGGAACAGTCACAGAAGAATTCAAAGTATAAGATAGTCCACTATTTTTCAAGATTGTGCCAGCTGAAATAGTCACACTACTTGACGACGAGTTACTGAAGACAACTACTCCGGTAGCTTTTTCTCCGACATTCTTCTTGCCCGTAGCGGAGAATTCTACACTGACCTCTTTAGCTA
>JABZJU010000145.1 GCA_015257635.1 Nanosynbacter sp.
GGATGGCAATACATTGATCGGCCATGACGACCAGGACAATATTCTTCACGGTCTTGATGGTAACGACACTATCTACGGTGGAATCGGCAATGATCTCCTTTATGGCGATGCTGGTGACGACACCCTCATTGGCAACACTGGCAACGACACCCTCATTGGCGGTCAAGGCAAAGACACACTTCGCGGTGGCTACGGTGATGATACCTACATCTTCAACAAGGGAGATGGAGTAGACTACATTGAAGAAGAGCGTGGCGACAACGATACTATCCAGTTTGGTGAGGGTATTACACTGAAAGATCTAAAATTCTTCCGCTACGATTCTTCTGGTAGAAATCTGTATATTACCGTTGGAGATAACGGTGATGCTATATCTATTAAAAATTACTTTAACGACGGCAGTTACTCTCGTCCAACCGACACCTTCAAGGTAGAGAAGCTCCTTTTCTCTGACGGCACCACCATAGATGCCGCCTACATTTACGAACAAGTTCGCACTATTACAGGCTCTGGGGATGGCAATACATTGATCGGCCATGACGACCAGGACAATATTCTTCACGGTCTTGATGGTAACGACACTATCTACG
>JABZJU010000146.1 GCA_015257635.1 Nanosynbacter sp.
GAACTTGGTTGATGGAATAACTCCTTGGCGACTTCTGTGACTCCCAGCTTGACCGGTCGGTGTATTCTTGTCTCGCCAGTGTGCGTCAGAAGCAGCAAATTTGTAGTTAGAGCCTTTTGCTTCTACGATGTCAATTTCACCACTATTAGGCCATTCTCCATACTGCTTATCAGAAGGACTCATCCAGAAGCCGGGCCAAGTACTCTTATTCTTTGGCATTTTTATACGAGCTTCGATGTAGCCGTATTTAAAATCCGCCTTACCTTTTGTCTGTACGAAGCCAGAAGTGAAATCTCCGGTTTTGGTGTTACCTGTACAGGTTTTTCCTGGTTTATACAGACCAACCAAATTCAGACTGCCGCCGCTGACATTTACGTTTTCTTCTTCAGACGTGTAACAGTTTTGGACTTGCTGGTTTTCATCCTTCCAGCCGCCAGTGTAGTAATTCCAGAGGTTTGTATTTAATGATGTGCCGTTAAATTCATCACTGAACCTTGGGCTTAATACATAGTGATCAGTATCTGCTGGCGGATATGGACTTCCCACACCTTTGGCGTTGTCCATTGGCAGAGTAAATAACGCCCCACCAA
>JABZJU010000147.1 GCA_015257635.1 Nanosynbacter sp.
GTGTATATGAAAGTTATGATGAAATCGTGCGAGAATTAGTTACAGCGACGGATAAGGCTCTACTAGAAGCAGAATAGTATTGACATTTTATTCTATTAGTGATATAAATGAGTACAGCTTTTGTTGACAAGTCGAGTAAATCCTTGTCCGAAAGCGCACTTTGACAAGCAGCCTAGCACAGGATGAGGTTTTATTCCTTTTTTGAGGAGAAAATAGAAAGAGGAATGGAATCTCGTCCTGTGTTAAAGAACAACACTTAGCCACATTCACGTGGGGATGAGAGGAAAGAAGAGATCATGGAACTCATCGATTCCCGTACGGGGGAATGCAGGGGAAATATCCTGATTCTAGACAACCCAGTCGAGAGTCCAACCGCAACCCCTGTCACGATCCACGTAGATCAAGAGAATTGGGAGATGCTAGAGACTATCGCTGACGCTCAAAAGGAATTAGTCAATGCCTTTAGAGACACTTACGACCAGCCTAGGCTTGAGAGTCTACTTGATACGCTGAATAGCGTCAATGGATGCATATTCACCATTGCAGCCTATGGACGCACAGATCGGCAACTCTCGAAAG
>JABZJU010000148.1 GCA_015257635.1 Nanosynbacter sp.
GCAAGCAAGTGCCCCATGAAGTCATTAATGCACTGTACCACCCAAACAAATCCGACAGTTCCGTGGCGTTTGCTGAAAAGGTGGCCGTATCGACACTGTCACTGCGTAAGACATACATTTTGGTGTGGAGTAACTACGGCGGCACGGCAAAACCTGGCGGCGACTTCATGGGGCAGGGCGGTAGGAATATTGCCGGCTTTACGTTCCTGGAGTTTCCGCGAGTTGCACGAGTTGGCAACAAGACAACATACACAGTCGGCACGCAGACGTTTACTGAAGATGAAGTGCTGGTATTGCCTGGTGGTGTTGATCCAAACGACCTGTATGCTGGCTATTCGCCATCTGAAGCGTCACGTCGCTGGGCGACGCTCGATGATTACATCGCTGACTTCCAGGCTGGATTTTTCGAGAATGGAGCAGTGCCAGCTGGTCAGTTCATTATTACCGCACCAACGCGGCAATCATTTCAAGAGAGCGTGGCGATGTTGCAAGACGCTCATCGCGGAGCTGGCAGCAATAACAACGTCACCTACACACACCGACCGGTTGACTCTAAGACCGGCAAGCC
>JABZJU010000149.1 GCA_015257635.1 Nanosynbacter sp.
CGATATAACTTCTGCGATTCACTTGCCGGGGAACCATAATATTGACAATGCGTGCGCGGCGATAGCGGCGGTGAAATCGATTTTGCCGAACGTGTCGGATGATGAGATAAAGAAGGGGCTTAGCGAGTTTACGGGGTTACCGCATCGACTGAAGTTTGTTGCTGAAAAATACGGCGTGAAATATTACGATGATAGCATTTCGACAACTCCAGGCAGTGCGATTGCGGCATTAAAAGCTTTTGCGGAGCCGAAAATTTTGATTTTGGGCGGCTCAGATAAAGGCGCGGACTATTCTGAATTAGCAAAAGAAATTGCCAGACAAAACGTACGACTGATAATTATCAATGGTGCCAACTCTGATGAAATTAGGGAAGTTTTAAGAGAAGAAAAGGTTGATTGCGAAATTGTCCAATTAGATATGGCGACAATGAAAGAGGTTGCCAAATCAGCCAAAAATAAAGCACAATCTGGCGACGTGGTGATTCTTAGTCCAGCGGCCGCCAGCTTTGATATGTTTAAGAGTTATTCTGATCGTGGCGAGCAATTTGTCGCCGCCGTAGAAGAAC
>JABZJU010000014.1:0-5635 GCA_015257635.1 Nanosynbacter sp.
TTCCTGAACATTCCTTTAAATAGCGGGACATTGAGCTTAAAGATGTCTTTAGTCCTAATTCCCTGCTCAGTTTTCAAATATTGTGCTAGGAAATAACCGCCGATAATCATTGCCAATATAACAAGCCACCAAAGACTACTAAAAAAATTCGCCACTTTAATCATCATAAGAGTCACAAATGGCAACTCCTTATTTAAGTCACGATACAGACCCTCAACTTGCGGAACAACCGTGAACAACATAAATCCGATAACTAAGATAATCACTACCAAGACAATTGACGGATACATCATAGCGCCTCTAATTTTACTCATCATAGCAGCGTCTTTTTCCTGCTGAGCAGCTAACCTCTTAAGCGAATCATCCATCGTACCTGACGTCTCACCAGCCGAAACCAAAGCTACATAAACTTTATTAAAAGCCTCTGGATGCTTCGCGAACGAATCAGACAAGGATTTACCGCCTTCAACATCAGAGATAATTTCCTGGACTATCTCCTGCATACGCTTATTCGTAGTCTGTTCCTGAACTGTTCGAAGACTTTGTGCCAAAGGCAACCCTGCCCCAATAAGGGTCGCTAGCTGACGAGTAAACACAACCTTATCCTTAGTGGTGATTCTACCAGAAAACCTCGCAAAGAAATTTGTTTTATCGTCTTGTAATTCAATTTTTAACGGCACAAAGCCCTGAGCCGTCAAAAGCTTTGCGGCAGCATTTTCACTATCAGCCTGAACAACTGATTTAACGATTTTATTACTTGCGCTATCTCTGGCTTCATAATTGTATTTTTTCATTTATTACCCCCTCATCAACCTCTCAAATTCCGTCAAATCGACAGCAAATTCACGAGCACTATCATACGTAATCGTACCGTTCTGCACCAAATTAGCCAAAGTTCGATCCATCGTCTGCATTCCCTGGTCAGCACCAGTCTGAATCACAGCGTCCAACTGATGAGATTTACCTTCGCGGATAATGTTACGCACCGCTGGATTAGCAATCAAAACCTCTGCCGCCACGACTCGTCCACCGCCGATAGCTGGGACTAGTCGCTGCGAACAAATTGCCATCAAAATATTACTGAGCTGAGCACGAATTTGCGGTTGCTGGTGCGGCGGGAACACGTCAATCATACGGTCAATTGATTGCGCTGCGGAGTTCGTGTGTAGCGTTGCAAACACCAAGTGTCCAGTTTCGGCAATTGTAATCGCCGCTGAAATCGTCTCGAGATCGCGCATCTCACCAATCAACACAACGTCTGGGTCTTGGCGAAGACTCGAGCGTAAAGCTGCAGAGAAGGAATAAGTGTCGTAATGAACCTCACGCTGAACTACCACTGATTTTTTCGACTTGTGAGTAAACTCGATAGGATCTTCAATGGTAATAATATGCTGTGAGCGCTCAGAATTAATTTTATCAACCAGCGCCGCCAAAGTCGTTGACTTACCGGAACCAGTTGGACCAGTGACCAACACCAAACCGCGAGGAAAATCCGCAAACGTATTAACAACCGGTGGCATACCCAGTTCAGACGCCGACTTAATTTCATTTGGAATCAAACGTAGGGCTGCAGCCAAATTGCCACGCTCATGGAAGGCATTAACTCGGAATCGCCCCAGTGTACCAAACGCAAACGAAAAGTCGAATTCCTTATCTTTTAGCAAAATCTGTCGCTGATCTTCATCAAGAATCTGAAATACCAATCTCTCAACTGCAGGCTCGTCCAATGGTTGAGTTCCGGCTGCCGGCATTAATGAACCGTCAATTCGTAGCATTGGCGGCAAACCAACTTGAATATGAAGGTCTGAAGCTCGCTTCTTAACGACTTCTTCCAGCAAAATCTCAATTCGCAATTCTTGATTATTCATGTTTCCTCCTTTTACGCGGTATCCGCCGCTACTCTATTAACTTCTTCTATTGTCGTTATTCCGTTCAACGCCTTCAGATAACCATCTTGACGCATCGTAATCATACCTTGCTGAATTGCTGTTCGCTGGATTTCCGCTGAAGTTGCGCGCTTAACAATCAAATTCTGAATCTCTTCAGTGATATCCATGACCTCATACAAACCAGCTCGACCAGCATAACCGCGAGGAGTTTGCGGCGTATCTTTTCCTTTTGCCAAGGCAAACGACGTCTGTGTCGCTAGCGGCAAACTTTCATACCCCAAATCTTGCGCGTATTGAGCAACCTGCTCCCTTGTTTGCGGCAATAATCCACCAACCGCCTCGCGAATTGCCTGCGTTTCCAGTGGTGATGATTGATAAATATCTCGACGGCGCGCCACTCGCCTCACCAAACGCTGACCGATGATCGTGTTAACCGTACTGGCGATAAGAAACGGCTCAATTCCCATATCCAACAAACGCGGCAGCACACCAGCGGCAGAATTAGTGTGAAGTGTTGAGAAAACCAAGTGCCCCGTTAAGGCTGCCTGAATGGCCAAATTCGCCGTTTCATTATCGCGAATCTCACCAACCATCACAATGTCTGGGTCTTGACGCAAAATTGAGCGCAGTCCAGAAGCAAACGTCAAGCCAACTTCCGCATTCACCTGAATCTGATTAACGCCGTCCATCTTATACTCAACCGGATCTTCAAGCGTCACAATATTCACCGTGTCGTCTTTAATCTCTTTAATCAACGCGTACAAACTCGTTGACTTACCAGAACCAGTTGGGCCCGACGTTAAGATCATTCCATTTGGTCGCTTAATTCCCTTACGAATCGTTCTTAATGCACGCCCAGCGTAGCCCATATCTTCCAAATTGAAAGAACTTCCACTCTTATCAAGCAGACGAATAACCACCTGTTCACCCCAAACGACAGGAGAGATAGCAATACGAAGATCAACCTCCTTACCTGCAACGTTAACCGCGAATTGACCATCCTGAGGAATGCGATGTTCGTCAATCTTCAAATTAGAAAGAATCTTAATACGACTAACTAACGCCGGCTCAATGCTCTTTGGGAGCTGCATAATCTCACGCAAAACACCGTCAACACGACAACGAATCTTCAAAGCCTTCTCTAATGGCTCAATATGCACGTCGGACGCATGACTCTTCACCGCGTATTCCAAAATTGTCGATAACGCTCGTGATATCGGTGAATCTTGGACAATCGTTTTAATATTGCCAGCCTCCGACAAAGACTCTTCCTGAGAAGCCTGAGCCGCTACATTAACAGATGACAAGTCAGTCTTATATTGATCCAATACATGACGAACACTCTCCTCTGAGGCCATAAATACTTTTATCGGACGCTGGATACGATTCGACAAATAGTCCACCGCCTGAACATTATTCGCGTCGATCATCGCTACCGCTAGTCGGTTCTGAACTTCGGCTAGCGGCACAGCCATAAATCTCTCAGCAACGTCGGACGGTAATAGAGATAAAATATCCTGACTAATAACACTATTCGACAGATTGACATACGGCACGCCCGAAACTTGAGCCACACCATGAACTAATAGTTCATTATCAAGCAGTCCCTCTTCGCTAAGCAAACTAAACAGAGGTTTGCCACTCTCAGAGGCGCGCTTTAAGGCATCATCAATGACAGACTTCTCAATAAGCCCCTCGTTTACGAGCAGCTCAATCAACTTATCTTGGATGTCGTCCGTCAGTAAAGCCATTTACACCCCTTCTCTATTTGGCTGCATCTTGACCTACGAATATTTCAACAGTTGGATTTATCGCATTATTATTAAAAATCGCTGGGTTTGGCTTTTCGACGTCAGGTGATATTTCTCGAATAGTCTGTACTTTTGTGCCAGATTCTGGGACTTTTAAGAACGAGATGTTAGAGGCGACAATATAGCCGATTGCCACACCCACACCCGCGATCAATATTACCATTGCTATGTCTGTTTTCTTCATGGCTTAACCACCTTATTCTCTAATTGTATTGTTTGTGCTGGCTCGTAATAAGCAACACCTCGAACCACCAAGCTCAATCTATCCTCATTTCGCTGGATTTCCACGGTCTTTAGGTCAATAACTCGAATAGACGCCTCTAATTTAGTTAACAATTCTTTCAATTTTTCAGCCGGACCACTCACTTCCATAGTAAATGATATGGCGTTTTCAGATGTTGACTCAGAGCTTTCACTGTCAGATCCAGATTGGGCAACGGTCAGATTTTGAATAGTCACACCAGTAGTCGTGTCAATAAATTTATTCTTCAATGAAGCACCAAGAGCGTCGGCGTTCGCATTATCCGGTAACGCGTCCAATATTGTCTGAAGGGCATTACTCTCACTACTCGATTTGATAGAGTTAAGCGCAGTATTCGTATCTAAAACTCGAATATTCTTCTTTAATTCATCAACTGATGACAAGTTTTTATCTAAACGAGAAATCGTATTTTGCTTCTCCAGAAGAATCTTCGAATGAAATACAATTTGCTGCACCAAAAATATGCTCACAACAAGCGCAATTCCCGCCAAAAATGCCGCAGAAGCCACAAAAATAAACATAGTCTTTTTCGATGAGTCAATCTGTTGTCGCTTGCGTATTGCAACTTCTTTATTATCGGTCGCCATTATTTCTTCTCCTGTTTTTTCGAGTTACTCTTAAACAAGCTATCCGGAATTCCCTGACGTGAGTCTGTCACATCAACCTTACCAGTTGGCGTCAATACGGAAACTGTGCCATTACTTGCAGGCGCTAGTAATTCTTCTGCGTATTCAAACGAGAACGAGAATTGTAACACTTTTTTACCTTCTGAATTCTCTCCAAAACTAGTATCGCCATCTTTTATCTCCTTAGTTAGGCTAACCTCGGAACTTTTATCACCATCAGTAGTCTGAACTTTCGTATTCAAGATGGTTTTCTTTAAAGTCTCTAACGCACTATAGCCATTAACCGCGCTACCCTCCAGAGTAATAGTTTTTGACCCAGGATTGACTTTTATATCCGAAAAACTAACATTATTTGGTGCAACTGGATTAACCGCCGTTACAACATCAAAGATCCTTGAATTAAGCTTCTTTCCAGAATGCTGCTCATTGATCTTTGTTAATTGATGCTGAATCGTTACAACCTTATTGAGATCTTCGACCGCCATCAATTTATCGTTTCTATCTTTAATAACTCCGTTCTGGACCGCCTCGGCTGCAATTTGGCTACCCAAAATCAACGCCAAAACAACTACTGCCGCAATCGAAGCACCGCCCACTAAGAACGATATCGAAATAACTCGATTGCGCATAGCCCGAGTCTTCAATAGCTCGCGCTTAACGTTTGGGAGAAGATTTATCTCAATCATGATATATTACTCCTTTGTGCCAGACCTACGGCAATAGCGAATTCTGAAGCAATCGGCGCCAATTGCTGTTGATCTGACTGAGAAACTTGAACACGCTGCCACGGATCTGCGGTAATTGACTGGACTCCGGTTTTATTCATCACATATCCATCAAGCTGTGGAACAGCTGAACCAAACCCTGATAACAAAATTCCAGAAACTGCTACGCTTGGATATCGAGTTTGGAAAAACTTTATAGATTTCACTAACTCTGAAGAAAAATTGTCGAGAGTTGAATCAATTGCCCTTAACACTTGACCATCCAATTTATCCGGCGCCAAACCAAATTTCAAAATAAATTGACGAGCTTGATCTTCCTGGA
>JABZJU010000014.1:5645-7907 GCA_015257635.1 Nanosynbacter sp.
GCTCCGTTGTAGACAACCGCCAAATCCGTTGAATTTTCGCCCATATTGATAATCAAACGCGCATCCTGAGAATCGGTAGCCGATAAAGAGCGAACCATAGCAATAGCGTTTGGCTCTTCAGCAATCACATTGAAGCCAAGATTTTCAACTAATTCCAGACGCTCTTCTGCATAAGACTTCGCTGTACTTGTCAGCAAAATCTCATACTGATTCTGAGCATGCAAACTATCACCCAATAAAGCCCAGTCAACTTCTGCCTCATCCAAAGACATTGGGATATATTGGTCAATTTGATACTTCATCATCGCCTTTAGTTCTTGCTCAGGAACTTTCGGCACGTCAATAATGGTAGAAAACGTCTTATTTGACGGCAAACCAACAGCCACATTTGACGTCTTAATTCCGGCTTGACCAACGGCGGTCATAATAGCCTCACCCAAACGTCGCTTAGACTCTGGAGAGTCGCCGCTCGTTATCTTAGAATCAACTGGTGTATAACCGTAATGAGACAAACTCCATCCCGCGCCAGTACGAGACAATTGAACCACTCGCACCGCATTCGTATCGATGTCTAGTCCGAAGAATTCGCCCAACCCTTTTGCTAATTTCATAACTAATAACAATTATATACATTAGCGTTTTAATTTGCAAACTTTTAATATCTTGGCGGCAATTCACGAACATTCATCGTGCTAATCGCGCCAGTGTTTCGATAATTATTGTAAGCCCAAATATAAGTGTCAGCCCTCAAATTGATGATTTCTGCTGGAGTTCCAGGATGCATATTCGGATCATTCTTTGCAGATGAAGCATGCTTTCCACCGTATGTTCGCCGCAAGAACAAGCGTCCAGTTTTAATTGGCCCGTTAACCTTCAGCTGTTTACCGCAAGAAGATTCAGAAACTCCACTCAGCCAAGCTCCAGCGCTAATTACCACACCACAGGTACTAACATATCCGTCTTTCTGAGTAATCAACCAAGCATTCACCTCTCCAACCGAAGACTCTATAATAATATTCTTCGCGTAGATAATTAGTTGTGGCAATTGGCGCACATCATTCGTGTCTGTGTATAGCAAATCACCCGAAATCCTAACTACGCCCGAGGACTTTATGACTATACTCTTGTCTACGCTTAATTTTGACCCTGTTAAGGTTACGTTTCCAGCGTTATATTCACCTGAAGCTAGACTATTCACATCTACATTGCCAGAGATATTACCCCTAGCTCCACGAACCGACGGTAAAGTAAAATTATCTGGAACTGAACTGGTGCTGCTGAAATTACCAAACTTTGGAATATTGGCGAAAGTTAGTTTATTATAGTCACGTGGAGTTATTCCCGAGCGACCATTAAACGACGATGACAATCCAGCACCCGAAGCCGAATCCGCCTTACCATTAGCAATAATTCCATATTCACCCCAAGAACCGTACACATTCTGATTTGTATAAGCCATCTTATAGGCCAATGATATATCCTCGATCAGTAGCCCCATATGCGATGGGTTAGATTTTACATAAATATCGATGAAGTTGTTATTCTCGTATAAAACAGTGCCCGGCTGCGTCTCGGCAGTAAACCGGGAATTTACAACATAACCCGGAAAACCCCAACCAGAATACTGGGTTCCCTCAGGTCTTGCGCCGTTTTCATTACCCAACACCTTCATTTCATGACCATTAATTTTTACTCGAACATAGTTATCTACGGCTCCACTAAAACCAATCTCCAGCTTCTTAGCGTCTTTTAGCTCTCCTAAATTAACACCTTTTAACCTAAAGACGTACGTATTCGAGCACGAGATAACTTCTGCTATAGGGCGAGTATCATCCCGACAGTTTAGATTCGCTGGATCTGGTTTACTATTAGAATGCGTATGCCGACCAAAACTATTCATACTAATCCACTTCGCAGAGTCAGATGTTCTCCAAACGCCCCTCTTGCAATAACCAGGATTATAAACGAGCGATGCGTCACCAACTATATCGTGATACATAGAATCGGGTGTACATGTAATATAACCATCTTGCAATACATCACCCCCGCTAGGATCGCGCCACTGTGTCGTTACGACCGTTCTGGCTTGATAGTCGTCTTTTAGATTAGTTGCATCGCCATGACAACTGGGTAAATCAGCCACATTACCGCTCTTATCGTATGCCCTTTGATTTCCATTACCGCCATACTGATCTTCGGCACAAACTATCGACCAATGTTTATCATCCATATTACCACCCTTATATCCATATTCACCGGGAC
>JABZJU010000150.1 GCA_015257635.1 Nanosynbacter sp.
ATATAGGGGATGTTCCGTTGGCTGGTAGCGATAATATCCGAATTTTTCCAGCATTTGCATGAGTGCCGGCGACGACTTCCGCTGAGTTGGTTATAGGAACTATGCCTCCTGCTAGACCCCTCAATGGTGAAGCAAACAATTCGTCGTTAGGCTTAACAGTAATCCGCTGATCTTCAAGATGTATGGAAGTTAGGGATGTTAATCCGGATAGTGGACTTATGTCGGCGATGGCATTCTCTTTTAAAGATAGAGTTTTTAGGGAAGTCAATCCAGATAGTGGGCTTAGGTTCGAGATTGAGTTGTGATTTAACGACAAGTTCTGAAGATTCTTAGCAGCTTCTATTCCGGTTAGGTCGGTAATGTTTGAGTTATCCAGGTTAAGATCTGTTAATTTTTCCAACTCTACGTCAGTAATTTTTTGATTTGCTGTACGAGTTGTACCAAGTTTTTCTCCTAGTTTTTCATTGAGTAGCTTGCGTAGTCCCGTGTCTTTGACTTCAACCTCTTTAGGTTGTCGTCTTTGGTATATACGAACGTAGTCGACTGATATAGTTG
>JABZJU010000151.1:0-238 GCA_015257635.1 Nanosynbacter sp.
ACCGCTAGCACCACAACCAACCAACGAAGACGTGATGAGGTCTATCGGCAAATTGAGCCAAGATATCGCTAAGAATAAAAGTTTATTAGAGAAGATTATCGATTTTCTGATGAGTATTTTTAAGTTCAAGAAATAAGGAGGAGATATGAAATCACTAGAAGCATTAAAGAATATCAACTATAAAGACGTAGCTATCCGTGCTGGATGGACGTTTCTACAGACGTTTATCGCGACATTT
>JABZJU010000151.1:248-550 GCA_015257635.1 Nanosynbacter sp.
GGCGTAAACTTAGTAAATCTACTATTCGCAGCGAGCTGGCACGAATTGTACGCCTTAACGATGGCTACCGCACTATCTGCAATCGCGGCTGGATTATCCGCAGCTAAGACTATTATTCTAGACTTAGTACGACAGATGAAAGAAGCTGTTGAATAATTCAGATAGCTCTGTAATCCTATAAAAAACTACTACTTTTGATCGAGGGTAGTTTTTTTATTGAGTAATTCGGAAATCCCGAACAACTGAACTATTCGGAAATCCCGAACAGTTGACTATATGTAAAATATTTGCTAGGATAGAAG
>JABZJU010000152.1 GCA_015257635.1 Nanosynbacter sp.
ACCCCTGTTTTGTCAGCAATATATTGATATGTTACATCAGAGCCCAACGGCATATTGGCTTTCAAGCGATTGTAAAACACACTAGCAATCTTACGCTGATCCTCGCAAGTTTCCGCACCAGACCCACAGCCAATCGATTCGCGCTGAATAATCGACGCTAGTGTTATCCCTTGATATAAGGTCAGACCACGAGCTTTAAATTTCTCCTCCAGATTATATTTCTTAACAATTTTCTCCAAATGATCAATTGAGCGTTGTAAAACCTGTTCTGCGGTTTCATCCGGGGAAATATAGAATGTTTCACCGTAAATATACCCTTCCAGCCCAGCATTTTCCGGTCTACCCGCAAAAACTGGACTGTCATACTTAGCGGCAAATGCCTTTTTTATCTGATCATCCGAGAATCCCGCCTTAAGCAACACGGATTCAACTTCTCTGCCATCAGAATTCTTTATTTTTTTGTTCAAAGTCGATCCAGGATAAAATGTTATAGCAATCTCATCAGTTTTACCGCTGGTCAAATGATTAATTATCTCATCGAC
>JABZJU010000153.1 GCA_015257635.1 Nanosynbacter sp.
TTTCAGCCTCATCCTTGGTGATAACGCCTTGCTCAGCCATATAATCCAGAACTGTATGTTGTCGGGCAATCAAAGCCTTATTTCCAGCGGTGTTGTATGGATTATAGTAAGTCGGATTCTGTGGAATACCAGCAATTAACGCCGCTTCCGCCAGCGTCAGATCTTTAGCGTGCTTGCCAAAGTATGTTTGAGCGGCAGACTCTGCACCGTTGCGACGACCGCCGTACGGAGATTCATTTAGATATAATGACAGAATTTGGTCTTTGCTATACATGCGCTCAACTTCAATTGCGAGAATGATTTCCTTGATTTTTCGAGGAATACCGCTAATTGATCGGTCGCCAGCCTCATCTGCGAAGAAGACTTGCTTGACTAACTGCTGTGTCAGAGTTGATCCACCCTGAACTTGGCGTCGTGAAGCAGTTGAGAGCATTGCGCGCAACATACCGCTAATACTGATGCCGTGGTGATTATAGAAGTTTCGGTCCTCAATTGCGACAGTGGCTTTTTTCAAATAATCGCTAATCTGGTCAGATT
>JABZJU010000154.1 GCA_015257635.1 Nanosynbacter sp.
GCGATATTCTCAGTCTGGAAGATACGTTCTCCAGAGAAGAATTATCTGAATTCGCGAAACTCGTAAACATCATTTGGCAGAAAATCACCACGTTAGATCTGCCGGATATTTCTGGCTATTCGGCGGATTATAAGGGAATGTTGCAATTCGAAAAAGACCTACTGGCGGGCGAAATATAAAAATATTCTGGTATATTGTTGCATTTTTTTATAATTAGTGTTATTATAATAAACGCTTTATTCGTGAAGCTGATTCTTTCGAATTATGCTTCACGAAAGCATAATCAGAGGATCAGCTCTTTTCTTTAGGAAAGAGGTGAAAATCTCATGTCATGTAGACCGTGTAGCAACATGGGCTACTCAGGTACGAAAATGTGTCCATCTTGCCGGGGAACTGGCAAGAAGTCACTCGGCTACCGCTGCGACAACTGCGGCGGTAGCGGTCAGGTGTGCCTCCAGTGTGGAGGCAAGAACGCCTGACTATCCTTTCTCTTGATGGTCGGGGTTTGTGCGACCCCGAAAACAC
>JABZJU010000155.1 GCA_015257635.1 Nanosynbacter sp.
GATTTTGACGAGTCTGGTCGTTGAATTGACCTTCTGCCCTATTCCATGAACTCTTTAATTCGTTCTTTTTGGTGGTGTACTGGTTGTTAATATTGCCTAAGCGTACACCTAATTGATTGTCTATACGTCCTAAGCCGTGTTCTAGCTGTCCAATACCTTGGTCGTATTCTGCCAACTGAGCGGCACTGGCACGGTTACCACCGCCCATTCCGCCACCGAATCCTATGCCTCCTATATTTTGCTTGTTAGGGTCTGGATCTTTAATATTAGCTTGTCGCCAGTTGGCGTATGATTCTTTCCACCATGGGTTGACCGAACGATTAAGAGTTGAAGCGGTGTAGCCGTTTGATGTTTGTTCTCTAACGTCTGGCGACCTGAACCAACCTCGGTCTACTTTTTGACCCATTAAGAAATTACCATTAAGGTTACCATCATCACCTACTTGGTTAAGAAGAGCTTGTGCTTCGGCACGCCTGGCTGCCCCAGGGTTATTAAGAGCATGGTACTGCAAGTATTGACGG
>JABZJU010000156.1 GCA_015257635.1 Nanosynbacter sp.
GATATTCGTCGTCGATTGATTGATAATTATCAAAAACTATTGCCGAGTCAGTTGGAGATTAATCAGCGGCGTTGTCAGGCTATAATTGAGCTGTTAGAAAAGCGCGATGAGTTGATTGATATTTCGGTGCGCGCTAAAGAATTTGCCAAGCAGACGGAAGATTGCTTTAATCATTCGGATGTTCGTAGTGACAATTTGGCATTTAATCCGCAAACTGGCGAGTTGAAGTTGGTTGACTGGAACTGGGCTTCTTATGTACCCCAGGGATCTGGTGCGACAGAATTTCTGGTTGATATGGCGCGCCATGGTCATGACGTAACGCCGTGGCTAGGTGAGTTGAACGTGGAAATGCTGGCGTCATTTGTCGGATTTTTCCTTACACGTAGCCTCAAGCCGGGTGATAATCTTCGTCAAATGCAGGCGTTATCAGCGGCTGTTGCTTATGATTTACTGCAGTCCATGTAAAGAAATCATAAATGTAAATAATACAATGTACTTTCATTGACAGACGCTATATA
>JABZJU010000157.1 GCA_015257635.1 Nanosynbacter sp.
GAATTCGGTAGGCATAATCCAAAGGGAACGCTCCGCGAGGCAAATCATAAATGTCGCCCTTTGGTGAATATACGAAAATCCTATCAGAAAACAGCTTCATTCGGAATTTGTTGGAGTCGAACCGTTTTCCTTCGCTAATTAAGGCAGCAGCCTCCTGAAGTTCGCGAATCCACGACAAATCGGCTGGCATAGTTCCGATTTTTCCTTTTTTATAGGCGTCGGTCAATTTTCGCTCATTGTAATGGAAGCTGGCGGCCAAACCACGCTCGGCATATTCGTGCATTTCTTTGGTGCGAATCTGGAATTCAACAATTTGCCCACTTGGCGTTTGTACGGTTGTGTGAAGACTTTGATAGCCATTTGGTTTTGGATTAGCAACGTAATCTTTAATCCTCTCGTACATCGGCTGATACATATCGTGTAAAATTCCCAAAACCAAATATCCAGTCGATAAATCGTCGACAATTATTCTTAGGGCAATCAAATCATAAATCTTATCAA
>JABZJU010000015.1:0-4333 GCA_015257635.1 Nanosynbacter sp.
GTTGTATTTGCGGCATATATTCCCTCTCTTAATCCTTACATAAAGTATATCATTTATTTAAATCTAGCGAAAATATTTTTGAGTAAACCGCCAGCTTTTTTAGTGACATCATTTGCGCCAACTATCGGTTTTACCTGCTGCGAAATGCCCATAGAATCAATCAACATCAGACCAACCGCAGCCGAAAATTCCGCGCCTTTCACTTCATCGCTAACTCCGCTATAGCCAGCCGGAACACCCAAGCGTGCCGCCACGCTCAATTGATCTTTTGTAAACTCTACCATACCCTTGACTTTCGCCGCACCACCAACCAACACAACGCCGCTCGGTAGCTTTCCTAATCGTCCAGCTCGCTTTAGCTCTTTAGCAATTGCTTCAAAGATCTCTTCATAGCGCGCCTGAACAATCTCGTCAATTTCTTCTTGGTTAAACTTATACGTCTGCTTTTCGACCTTCGTTTCAACTTCACCCAAAGTCTCGCCGCCAAATCGAGCATACGCCAATTTAACAACTTCCGCAATCTCCGGATCCGTCCTAAGCCCAATAGCCAAATCGTTCGTTACATTCTGGCCGCCCATTGGGATAACCGCCAGATGTTGCAAATCGCCCTCTTCGTAAATGGCAATTCCTGTAGTTGCCGCACCAAAATCAATCACCGCAACGCCATTTTCACGCTGACTTTCCGTAAGAACGGATTGAGCTGCCGCCAAAACCGACGGAACAACAGACACGGCCTCAACCTTAGCCATTTCCGCCGACTTCTGTAAATTAGTAATGTGTGGAACCAAACCGGACACGACATTCGCCCTAATTTCCAGACGCGCGCCAGTCATACCAATTGGATCTTTAATATTATCCTGACCATCCAGCCTATACGCGTGCGCAATAATATCTAAAATCTCTCTATTCTGCGGCACTTTTCCAGTTGTAGCAACTTCCTCCAGCCTCAATATATCATCATGAGTGACTTCATTATTAACGGTTCCAACGGTAATCATTCCGTCGGCTTTTGTACTCAATAAATGAGATCCGTTAATACTCAATGTGGCTGCGTTAATCTGATGACCGCTCATTCGCTCGGCTGGCTCCAGGGCCTTATCAATAGCCTCAGCTGGACCACTCAAATTCGTTACAGTTCCCTTTCGCATTCCGCTATTCGGCGCTTCACCGACGCCAACAATTTTTGGCGCACCATTTTCTGCGTCAATATAACCAACGACACAGCGCACGTTTTTCGTGCCAATATCAATTCCTACCACATATCGAGATTGCTCCTGCATAAGCTCTATTATACAGGTTATGTCTATAATTTGGCAAGCGAATTAGCCTAAAGCTTCGTCAGAATTTCAGCGCCAGTTTCGGTAATCAATACCGTATGCTCAAAATGCGCACCCAGACTGCCGTCTTTCATACTAATTGTCCAGCCATCACCGTCGGTGATAATTTTCTCACCGCCCAAGCTCGCCATCGGTTCAATTGCAATTGTGTCGCCAGCGTGCAACATCGGACCAGTTCCTCGCCTGCCGTAATTCGGAATTTCTGGCTCCATATGCATACTCAGCCCCACGCCATGACCAACCAATTCACGGATTATACCAAGTTTAGCCTTCTTCAACACAGCTTCCACCCCCGCTGAAATATCGCCAACTCGCGTTCCATCGCCAGTTATCGCGTCAATTCCCGCATATAAACTCTGTTCTGTTGCATGCAATAAATGTTTCTTCGCGCCCTTAGGCTCTTCATCGACAACCATAGTAAAAGCACTATCTGCCTTCATTCCACGATAGCCAATCACCAAATCGAAGCTGACCACGTCGCCCTTTTCAAAAACATATTCGGTCGGCAAAGAATGCACCAATTGCTCGTTCGTTGATATACAAATCACTCCCGGAAACTTCACTTCGTCCGTAAGATAAGTCGCTTCTGCGCCAAAATCTTTAATTCGCTTGGCTACAAAATCATTAGCATCCAACTCACTCATTCCAGCCGTTACGGATTTTTTCAATTCATCATAAATTGTCGCAAGCATTTTGCCGCACTCGCGCATATCTTTCATCTGTTGCGGCGTTTTTTCTCCAGTGATCAATTGGCTCATTTTACGCCCTCAACGATGCCGCGGCTAACCAGCTCTCTCTCAATTTCATCATGAACTTGCCCGACAGTTCCAACGCCGCTCATATGTACAATTGGAATACCATTTTCGTTCAGGTAGTCCAAAATTGGGTAAATTTCACCTCGATAAATACCGAGTCGCTTGTCAATTGCTTCAGGCGTGTCGTCAACTCGACCGCGAACCCTCAAACGCTCCAGAATTTCATCGCGCGGAACTTCCAGCACAATCACCAACTTAACATCTTTTCCGTGATGTGAACGCGACTCAATCAGCCATTTAGCCTGTTCTAATTGCCTTGGATAGCCGTCCAAAATTACACCATTAATATCCTTAGCTTTATTAAGAGCCTCGCCCATCAAACCGTTGATAGTCTCTACTGGCACCAATTCGCCAGATTGCATGCGATGAATCAATTCACCATCGTGAGTATCGCGCAACAATTGTCCGGCACTAAGCCAACGCCAACCATGACGCGCCGCTAAAATCTGCCCCTGCACACTCTTACCAGCACCCGCCGGCCCAAAAAATACAATCATTTTTTCCTCCTATTTTGTGAGTTTTTCTTTAACAATTTTTGCCACCAACGCGCCATCCGCAGCATTGCCAGCCTTACTTTTTACCGCGCCAATAACTTGTCCCATTTTCTGAATTGAGACATCGTCCATACCCGCAATAACTTCTTCTACAATCTTTGAGATTTCCGCCTCGCCAAGTTGCTCTGGCAAAAATTCTCGTAAAATTTCCGCTTCTTTTTCTTCAGGTTCCGCCAACTCCGCACGGTCATTCTTTCGATATAAATCCGCACTTTCGACGCGTTTTTTCACTTCTCGAGCAACGACTTTTTCAATTTCAGAATCATCCAAGCCGTCTTCTCGCTTGCCCAAAGAAACTTCTTCGTTTAAGATTGCTGCCTTTAGATTACGCAAAACATCACCACGAAAACGATCGCCGCTCAATAGAGCGGCTTTCATTTCACTAGTAATGCGTTCTTTTAGCGCAGACATTAACGCACCCCTAGGCGCATTTTTGCCGTTTTTTCAGCTCGTCGCTCGCGGCGAATAATAGCTTTTTTACGACGCTCGGTCTTTGAAATTGGTTTTTCAAAACGCATAACGCTCTTAGCGCGAGCCAAAACGCCGCTTTGCAAAACCCTGCGGTTGAAACGACGAATGATATTTTCGTTCGCTTCCTTCTGATCTTTACGTGTTACTTGTACCATACTGCAAACATTATAACAGATAGGAAACTATTTGCCAACTAGGTTTAGTTAAGACCGCCATAAATAATATTGAAATCCACTTCTTGGCTACCGTTGACATCTATTGCCGATATAACATACGCCTCGCGTATTGGGTAGAGCTCTCCATCTGGATATCTCTTAAGTACTGGGCACGTGAATTTATACGACTTATGGCTTCTATCCTCATCCACAACACACCTCGTTCTTGACAAGTCTATAAACACCTCCTCAGGTACGGAATGCTCTTCTACAGACATTTCTCCTCCGTCATCTAGGAATGCTGTTGCTATAAGCCTTTTTGTATTAATTTTAACTGGAATAGGCTCATAGCTATGTGCAGCCATTTCTTGTACAGCTTTTGCGAATTCGTCCCAAGAATTAAATGGAACGCTCCCTAATAAGACAGCCTCTTTCCTAACGGTAGTTTTTCTAAACTCTTCAGTCGCTTCCACGGCTAACGCGCCCATTGTTCGCAACTCACCTTCCATCAAACCTTCTCTACGCCCAACTTCAGTAGAATTTTCATAGTTTTTCATATTACCACAACTCCTAAAATCACCCTCTACTTAAAAAGTATTACTACAACACTATAATACACTACTATATAAGTAACGCAACTATTACACCTAAGCCAAATGCAATAATCGCCCTTCAACTGACTTCATCCCCTGCCATTCATTTACGGTCGGCTGGAACCAAGCAGACACTTCGTCGCCCACTTCACGGAAAAATTCTTCTGGCGCATTAAAAGCCAACATCTGCAGCGCAACGTCATTCTTATCGCGCAAGGTCAATTTCACGTGTTGCCCGTCCGCACCCATTCTTCTCACACTTAAAACCGTCACGTCGACAACTTTCAATACAGGCTCCGCGTTACCATTGCCAAACGGTTCCATCTTCGCCAAATTATCAACCAGTTCTTCATTAATTTCCGAAAAATCGTCAATCTCAACGTCAGCTCTCGGCAACAAATATAATTC
>JABZJU010000015.1:4343-7610 GCA_015257635.1 Nanosynbacter sp.
CTCCATGACCACCACCTTTAATAATGATGTCGTCAGCTGCACGAACCGCGTCAGCCGCGGAAAAATCGCCAAAACTTCGCGCCGAACCCGTAGCCTCATCGCCACGCTCGCCAATTATAAAAACTGGCTTCTTATATTTCTCAACCAACTTTGACGCCACGATACCGATAACTCCGTGATTCCAATTGCCGCTATTCACCACCAAAACTCGATCATCAGTCATATTGTCCGCCTGCTGGCAAGCTTCGTCAAAAATCTCATCCTGAATACTGCGACGTTTGATATTCAATTCTTCCAGCTTTTCGCTAGCCTCCAACGCCTCCAGTCCGTCACTCGCCGTCAGCATGTCCAGAGCATATTGCGCCGTCTCCAGCCTACCCGCCGCGTTCATTCGCGGGCCCAGACCAAATCCCAAGTGCCTAGCATTAACCTTCTCCGGCTCAATTCCCGCCACTGACATCAACGCCTTCAAACCAGGACGCCTCTGCTTTTTCAAAACCTCCAAACCCCAATAGACATTCGCCCTATTTTCATCCGCCAGCGTAACTATGTCGCAAACTGTCCCTAGCGCCACCAGATCCAATAGCCACTTCTCGTAACCATCCGGCAACCCGTCCAGTTCGGTTTGCAAAGCCTGAACCAATTTAAACGCCACACCCGCACCACACAAATCGCGGAACGGATATTTATGACCAGGAAACTTCGGATTGACCGCGGCAACACTCGGCGGTGGAGTCTCAGCAACATTATGGTGATCAGTCACCACCGTATCAATCCCCAAACTCGACGCATATTCAATTTCCGCATGACACAAACTTCCCGTATCAACCGTGACAATTAAATCCGCGCCCATATTTCGCACCTTATCAACGTCACCCATCGTCATTCCGTAACCCTCAACAAACCGATTCGGAATAAACGCACCAACTTCCTTAAAGCCAAACTTACCAAACGCGTCCAGCAAAATTGCCGTTGCACTCAGCCCATCAATATCGTAATCGCCGTAAATAACAATTTTCTCACCTTTAGCATGCGCCTTTTTCAAGCGGTCCACCGCTTTTCTCATATCTGGCAATAAAAACGGATCATGCTTTACTGACGCGTAATTCGGATGCAAAAATTCCTCACGCGCCGCACGCGTAGTCAAGCCTCGAGCCGCTAAAATTTTCTCAAATAATGTCATTAGTCTTTATCAGCCATGCCACGCTTTGATCGCGCTGAATATTGCTGAGATTTAATCACCATACTTTGCAATTCCTTAAAAATTGGGAATTGTTTATTAGTGAAATACGTACGTGAGTTACCCTGCTTTTCACTCTGCAAAAATCCAACCTTTTCTAGTCGCTTCAATTCTCGTTGAATATTTCCAGGATCTTCCTTAATTAGCTTTGCTAATCCGCGAACATGTGTGTGAAAATCAGGATACTTAGCGTATACTACTACAATTTTTCGCCGCACCCTAGATGTAATAAAAACGTCTAACATAACCTCCCTAACGCATCTTTCTTAATTAAAGTTTATCACAATTTTACAACACCCGACAAGTTTTTTACTTCCAATTCAAAATAACCTGATTAATTTTCGCTATCGTTTCCTCTTTGGACGGCAATGTATTATCCTCATAATAATGATTTAATCCCATAAAATTCTCCTTCACATCCAAGATATGCATTTCATCAACTGTCATATGCAATTTATCCACCGCCGCCACACCACAAAACGGCACCGCAATCACCAATTTCTCAATCCGAACTGACTTCAGAAAACTCAAAGCCACGTCCAAAACTGATAAATCATCACCAAAGCCATCACTCGCCAAAATCACCACCCGATCCTTCAGCATATCCTTATCGATGATTCCACCATCACCCAAAAGCCTATTCATTTTCTGATGAGCCTCGCGCTTTTTCTCTTCCAGATAACCGTGAAATTCACTAGTATATTCATTAATTTCACCGTCAGAAAATTGACTATTATACGTAAATTGCCCAGACTGCGACATCGCCCCGATGCTTAAACTTTCCCCAGGAATCTCAATCCCTTCGCTCAACAACATCATGAGGACACAGTGAAGCTTCACTGCAATTTGCTCGCCGATCAGCACGCCACCTTCGCCAATTGCAACCACTGCGCAGTTTTCATAGCGATACTTTTCCAGTACTTGATCAGCCAGAATTGCCCCAGCCTGCGAACGACTCTCAAAATACATATGCTTATTTTAGCATTTTTTTCGCGATATAATATAAACATGCATTACTATTTGGTTTCGCCAACAAGAATCGTCCGCGCCGACGCAAGTTCGTTTACGTATTCTTCAGAGGAAAGACTGCCAACCGGAACGATTGTCGCTATAGAAATCGGCAAAATTAACGCTATTGGCATAGTTCTACAAGAAGTTCGCCAACCAGATTTTGAGGTCAAGCCAATTAGTAAAATCATTGAAGAATATCCCTTGCCAATCGAACTCGTCCAGACTGCTATATGGATGAGCAAATATTACGCTACACACCAAGCGACCGTCTGGCAAGCAATTTTACCCAGCGGATTATCCAAAAAACGTCGCTCAATTAACCAGTCCACCTCAGTTAATCCAGCAGAAAGTCGAACAAAAAATGTATTCACAGATGAGCAAAAATCAGCCCTCCAGACCATCGAAAATCTCCATTCCGGAACGGCACTTTTACACGGTGTAACTGGCTCAGGAAAAACCCTAGTGTATATAGAATCCGCAAAACAAACCTTAAAAGAAGAGCGATCGTCAATAATTTTAGTACCCGAAATCGCCCTAACTTCGCAACTAGTTGCTGAGTTTTCTGCTCATCTACCAAATGTCATAGTTACCCATTCCAAACAAACCGAAGCTCAACGATATGCAATATGGAAAAGAGTCATCAGCTCAAACGATCCAGTAGTAATCATCGGCCCGCGGTCTGCTCTTTTCATGCCCGTGCAACAGCTCGGACTTGTGGTGATTGATGAGTGTCACGAACCAAGTTTCAAACAAGAGCAGTCCCCTCGATATTCAGCCCTCCGCGTCGCCTCAGTTCTTACAAATCAACATCGCGGCAAGCTAATTCTGGGTAGCGCTACTCCAGCAGTTGCCGACTATTACGTTGCAAAAAAATCAAACACGCCAATCATTACAATGACAAAACCAGCAAGACCAGACACCGTTCGCCCCAACGTGACGCTGGTCGATATGACAAAGCGCAACAATTTTACTCAACATCAATTCATCTCTGACCCACTTCTGAAATCTATAAACAC
>JABZJU010000016.1 GCA_015257635.1 Nanosynbacter sp.
GTCTTAAATAAAGACTCTAATGAGAAACAGTATAGCGCCACCACGTATGCTGATGATGAGCTGAAAGAAAGCCGTGCTTATGCGATTTTGCGATTACATTTCAGAAAAGGTTCAGAAAAGCCGCAGGAGGAAGAGGAGAAGTTCTCATTTAGGAAGATTATGCCAGACTTCTCAATTATAACTTCGCGCAAAAAAGCTTATTTTGATCGATCAACGATGCCCGAGGAATACAAGGACACGAAGAAATATTCAGATTTGGATTTAATGCTTCAGGGCGATATCAACAAGCAGAAAAAGGATAATCCGAACGTAAAATATCACACCAGCGACGCGACGATTTCTGGACGTAAGTTTAAGAAGATGGTCGTCGATTACGGAAGCACTATTGATGGCAAGTGGCAGAAAACTGGTGAAAAAATAACTTATTTAACGATTCAGAACGGTAGGCCGTACTGGATGACGATTTTTGCATTGAGTAAAAATTCGTACACACAGCCATATATTGACCAGCTGGAGGCGCTGGTTGCTAAGGTTACTTTCCAGAATCCAGATAGTAGCTACTTGGTTAGGGCTGATGGCAATAATGAGGCGCAAGTGGCTTCCGCTACGATAGCTAAGACCGAAACTAAGGCGGAAAATTTCTCAGAAGATAAAGACACTACGAATACTTTGGATGAACTAGACGAAGATTCCGTTATCAAAGTGGTGGCAAGGAATCAAATTGCTACGGTCCGTGTGGGAACATATCGTTGTGCTGATATGATTTATACGGCGCAGAATGGCGCGAGTATGCAGCTGAATGGCTTATGTACGGGTGGAATTGGTAGTGGATCGATTGTTTCTGACGACGGCTACATCGCTACAAATGGGCATGTTACTGAAGTTTCTAATCAGAGTATGATCATGGGTCTCAACACGCAAGAGAACATGAATAAATATATAAAGTTTGTGGTAGATGCGGGCTATGTAACTAGAGAGACGCTTCGGGATTTGGCAAATAAGGCTGATGGCGGCGATCAGAGTGCGCAAGCGGCAATTCTCGGTCTTATCAACCAAGTTCCTGCCGATAATATACGTTCGCAAAACGATCGATACGATTATGTTATCCAGACCTCAAGCGAACCTATTGCGCGCGAAGATGACGGTTCGGGCAATCTTAAGTGGAAAAAGACGAAGACTAATATTCCAGCCAAGAAAATTGACGCGGAAGTTGATTTGAAGGGTCGCGGGATGGATCTGAATAGCGACAAAAGTGATGTGGCGATTCTGAAGGTTGAAGGGCGATTTCCAGCGGTAGAATTGGGTGATAGCTCTAGGATTTCTAGAGGCGATCGGGTGACGGCGATTGGTTATCCAGCGATTGTCGACGACGGTGTAAATACGAAGAAGAGTAAGACTGTGCCAACCGTTACTCAAGGTGATGTTTCTGGTTCGGCTAGTGACGCGGGCGGCCATAAGCTATTTTCAATGAGTGCGCAAATTGCGGCAGGCAACAGTGGCGGTCCAGCGTTCGATGACGATGGCAAGCAGATTGGACTAAACACCTACGGCGGTTCATCCTGTGCGGATAGGAGTGAGCGCAACAATTCTTGTTTTGGAGAGGGGATATTTCGTGATATCGCTGATCTGAAAACTATGGCGAAGAAAAATAATGTTGCGTTATCGGCGAACGGCGAATTGACTAAGCTCTGGGAAGATGGCTTGGAGAGTTTTTCTCAAGGTAAATATTCTCAGGCAAAAGCTAAATTTGAACAATTGGATAAAAAATACCCCGACAATTATTTGGTGACGAAGATGATCGAAGTTTCATCCAATACTCCAGATGATTCTACGGAAAGCGAGGCATCTAGCGCGGGATCTGGAACGAGCGAATCAGAAAATAACACTACAGTTATAATCGTGGTTGTGATGATTCTTTCAACGGGAGCATTGTTCTTAACAGTGTCAATTATTGCAATTGTCGTTTCTGTCAGTAATCGCCGCAAGATGAATACTTATCCATATCCTGTCGCTGGACAATTCCCGCAACAACCTCAGTATTCGCAGCAGCCGTATCAAAAACCAATTCCGCCGCAACAACAATATCCGCAACAAAATTACTATCAGCAGCAACCTGGTCAGTATCCACCAACATACGCGCAGCCGCCTATAGAGCAGCCCCCAACTAACTATCCGCCTGCAGCGCCAGCTCCGAGCGATAACGAGTCTAAAAATCCCCCAGCTCAGAGCTAGTCAAAAACATAGATAACTGATATAATAAAACGCAAGAGTAGTTTTTTGGTGCCAAAAAATTGACCAAAAATCTCGGCAAATTAACGTAATATAAAGGAAAATTTATGGCAGAGACGCATGTTCCGCTAAAGAATTTTAGAAATATTGGTATTATTGCCCATATTGACGCCGGTAAAACGACGACAACTGAGGGTATTTTGTACCGCACTGGCTTGACACATAAGATCGGTGTGGTTCGTGGTGAAGGTGACGGTGCTACCACCGACTGGATGGCACAGGAGAAAGAGCGTGGTATTACTATTACGTCAGCTGCTGTGACTTGTTTCTGGAAAGATCATAAGATTAACATTATTGACACCCCAGGACACATTGACTTTACTGCTGAGGTTGAGCGTAGCTTGCGCGTGCTTGACGGTGCAGTTACAGTCTTTGACGGTAAGATGGGTGTTGAAGCTCAGTCTGAAACTGTTTGGCGCCAGGCCAATAAGTACGGCGTGCCTCGTATTTGTTTCGTTAACAAGATCAACCAGACGGGTGGTGACTTCTACAAATCTCTTGAGTCAATTCACAACCGCTTGAGTAAGCAGGCTTTCCCAGTTCACTTGCCAATTGGTTTTGAAAAGACTATCAACGGTGTTGTCGACTTGATTGACATGAAGGCTTACACCTACGACGATTATACAGACCACGAGCTTAAGGTTGGTGAGATTCCAGCTGATATGCTTGAAAAAGCTAAGAACGCACGTTCTCTATTGGTTGAAAACGCTGTTGAAGCTGACGATGAACTTACTATGAAGTTCTTGGAGCAGGGCGAAGAAGCTATTACCGTTGACGAGCTAAAGATGGCTCTACGCAAGCGCGTTTTGGCTGGTGACTTTTACCTAGTCACTGGTGGTGATGGTCGCGGCGTGATCGTTGAGAAGTTGCTTGACTTGATGGTTGACTTTTTGCCAAGCCCTCTAGATGTTGATGAAATTTGGGGTAAGAATCCAAAGACTGGTGACGAAGTTAGCCGCAAGCCATCAGATAAAGAACCTTTGTCTGCTTTGGCGTTTAAGATTGCTGCCGATCCATTTGTTGGTAAATTGATCTTCGTTCGTGTCTATTCTGGTGTTTTGACCTCAGGAAGCTACGTTCTTAATACGACAACTGGTGAAAAAGAGCGAATTGGACGAATCGTTCGTATGTTTGCTGACAAGCGTGAAGAAATTAGCAAGGTTGAAGCTGGTGACATCGCCGCTGTGGTTGGTTTGAAGTCTACTGCGACGGGTAACACGTTAGCAGACGTAGCTCATCCAATTGCTCTTGAGTCAATTGAATTCCCAGAGCCACCTGTGTCAATCGCGGTTGAGCCAAAATCAAAGGCTGACCAGGAAAAAATGGCGTTGGCGTTGCAACGCTTGGCTGAGGAAGATCCAACTTTCCGAATTCACACAGACGAAGAAACAGGTCAGACAATTATGTCAGGAATGGGCGAATTGCACCTAGATATTCTTATCGACCGTATGAAGCGCGAATTTAAGGTTGAAGCCAACATTGGTGAACCTCAGGTTGCCTTCCGTGAAAGCATCAAGGGTCGTTCTGAAGTTCAAGGTAAGCACGCCAAGCAGTCTGGTGGTCGCGGTCAATATGGTGACGTTTGGGTTCGCTTTGAGCCAAATGAGACCGGTAAAGGCTTTGAATTCGTTGATGAAATTAAGGGTGGTGTGGTTCCTCAGGAATATCGCCCAGCCGTAATGAAGGGTATTCGCGAAACATTGGAAGGCGGTGTTATTGCTGGCTATCCAGTTGTTGACGTTAAGGCTACACTTTACGATGGTTCATACCACGATGTCGACTCCTCAGAATTGGCGTTCTCATTGGCAGGTTCGATAGCTGCTCGTGAAGGTATTAAGCAAGCTAACCCAATCTTGCTTGAGCCAGTTATGAAGGTTGAAGTTACTACACCAGAAGACTTCATGGGTGACATCATCGGCGACCTTAACTCACGTCGCGGACGTATCGACGCTATGGAAGACTTGATGGGTGGCGCTAAGTTGATTAAGGCGTTTGTGCCATTAGCAAATATGTTCGGCTACACATCGGACATTCGCTCAATGTCTCAGGGTCGCGCCGCTTCAACGATGGAATTGGCTCAATACGAGGAAGTTCCACCAAACGTTGCGCAAGAGATTATCGAAAAGCGAAATAAATAATCTCTACCTCATAAAAAATCCCCGGAGCGAATCCGGGGATTTTTGTTTGGCTAAATTTCAGGCTTATAAGTTTGGGATTGTTAGGTTTCGTTTAGCGAGCTCTTCTTTGATTCGTTTGTTTAATTTGCGCGCTTTTGTCGCCTGAATGCTATCTGTGCCATATCTGTTTTCAATATCTTCCAGTCGTTGACCTATGGTTATCGGCTTGCCGTCTGGGCTAGTTGTCATGTCCGCCAAGTTTAATATCAGCAATTCGTCCGTCCAATTGTCCACGTTAGGATCTCCGTGATTAAATACAGAATTAGCCCAATTGAATCCAGATATCTCCAATATCCTGCCGCCTTCATGTTCATGATCTGTCTGATTTTTAACGAAAGCATATGCAAAGTCATGTGTTAATCCCATCACAAATAAGCTGCGTGCCACATCTTCTTTCATTTTGAATACTTCACGAGCTAGATTGTAAGATTTATACGCCACTCCTCGCATATGAAATAGTCGCGAGTCTGACAATCCAATGAATTTTGGGCTATTTTTCATAACGCTTGCGTGTTTCGGCGGAATAAATTGATGAATTGTCGGCGAATTGGGCGGCCTACAACGTTACCGAATGATGCGCCAATTGCCACCGCTACGCCGATGAGGATTGCTCGCGCTAAGATAGCCAAGGCTGGTAGGAAGTTTGCGCTGTTTGGTGGATATAGAACGACGCCCATTAATCCGTTGTAAAGTGACAAGCCTGGGACTAATGGCACAATTCCCGCCGCAATAATCGCCAGGGAAGGAAATTTCCATAATCTGGAAGTCATAACTGCGACTAATCCAATTACCGCCGCCGCGATGCCGCTCGCTGTTACAATATCAAAACCAAAGCTCATAGCTAATCTTGAAATCCACCAGCCAAAAATTGCAATTAATCCAGATGTAACCATTCCCAAAAATCGAGAATGATTCCTCAGAACGAACGCTGCTGCAATAATTCCAGCACCTAAATACTGAGTGTGCTTGTCTGCTAATGTCAATCTATCTGGTGTCGCAGGGAATGTTATGCCAAATTTTGTCGCAATGTATAATCCGACCATCACGCCAGCAATTACGCCGCCCGTCGCCATTACGACTTTTAGTAATCTGGCGTTGGCAGTCATGTAATATTCGTCAATTGCGTCCTGAAATGCGCCGACAAACATTAGTCCCGCGACTAATAAGACAATTCCGCTGATAACCAACAATGTTGCGTTGACGCTTAGCCCCAGATAATTGCTACACCAAGCTGCGCCCGCCGCCACCAATGTTACGAAAATCGCCACGAGGGCTTGCGAATAAAACAACGGTGCGCCAATACGTCCTAGCCATCTTAATAATCCAGTTGCTGAGAATCCGAGCAGAAACGCGATTGATGCCATGAGTAAACTGCCGCCGTACAGAATGACGGAACCCGCGCTCACTAATCCGCCCGCCGCGTAAACGACCAGTCGGGAATGTTCGGTGGGTTTTTTGAGTATTTGTTGCAATCGCTCCTCGGCTTCTTCCAGGGAAAGTTGCTTGCGACGAATGTCGAGGGCTAATAATTGCAATGCTTGAATCAATTGATAATTAGGGTCGTCAGGAACGATAACTCGCGCCATCGTCAAAGGCTCATGGCTAACTCCGCGGTCTTGAGAAATTGTCACCAAAGTGTAGCTCACGTCCACATGAACGGGTCTGCGGCAATATGTCCGCGTGATTCCTTGCGCCATACGAACCACATCGCGCGCCACTACGCCCATACTCAGAAGTTGCTCGGCAATCGTCATAGCCAGGCGCAAAGCTCGCATATTCGGCGTCAAACTTTCGTCAATTTTCTCCAGATGATGCTCCGGCTCAAAGCTGTAAAGATTAGCGACTCGGGCTAATGATTGCTCAATGAATTTTGGTACTTTTTTCTTCACAATATCTAGTGTAACAAATTTTATGCCAATAGAAATAGCCCGCCAAGAGAGCTCCAGCCGAGACTAAAAGTCTCAAAGCGAACTATTTCTTGGACGGGCTTAGTCCTTATCATCACTGTCATCATCATCACGCTTGGACGAACATGACGGCGTGATGACCGTTAGAATAACGGAAATGATACCCACGAAGGAGACGCAGTATCTCACGTTCCCTAATTGAGAATAGTCAATAGTAGCCCCAAGAGGGACGTTAAGAATATTGACGTCTTGGAGTGTGGAGACTCCTGCGGCGATGGATAGTACACTCCACAGTGCGACATAAAACCACCGCTCAACTCCTGACGCGTCTTTAATGATCCATCTCAGTGTGAGATGGAGTGACACGGGGCTTGCCGCTGCCGTACAAACTACAGCGATTGCTACGGAAAGGTAGGTGTCTCCCAATAGGAGACTTACCATTCCGGCTAACGCTAGGATTGCTGCAACTAGCTTGAGCTTCAACATCGTTGACTCCTTCATGAAGAACTACTTTTATTGACGGGATTGTCAATAAAAGCTGTATTAATTTATGCCACACTTGTGTAAAAAAGTCAACACTAGGAGGAGTTTAATCAACCTTCTGTAAAATAATGCCCGTTCTGGCTGGCAAGTAAACTTTAAGGTTGTGATTGTTATCAGCTGGGGAAGTGAAAAATCGGGAATTATGGTCTATTCGCTCCTGTCCGCCGAAGTTCTTGTCATCGCTACTTAACGCCAACTTATAAGAGCCGGCTTCTGCGGGTACTTCGTAATCTGAGTGGGATTTGTCGGGCGAAAAATTGATAACAAATAAAAAGTCGCCGTGCATAAAACTTACCGTGTGATCGGATTGGCGAACCGTCAGGTGTTGAATGTCGGAATTGTCAATTTGCCTAATAATCTTCATCAGCGCCGCGTCAAAATCTCCCAGCCATTGATATTTTAAGAAGCCATTGTCGCGTAAATTCCATTGCCGACGAGCGTGCTTAAACGACCAATTATTACCCTCGCGCGGAAAATCAATCCATTCGGGATGTCCGAACTCATTGCCCATAAAATTCAAATAGCCGCCGCCGTGCAGACCAGCTGTCATTAGACGAATTAGTTTATGCAGGGCTATTCCGCGTTCAGTCTTAAGGTCTGGATCAATTTTATCCATATGCCAATACATATTTTTATCAATCAATCGGAAAATCAGCGTTTTATCGCCGACGAGCGCTTGAT
>JABZJU010000017.1 GCA_015257635.1 Nanosynbacter sp.
AAAAGCTCTCTGAGGAAAGTGGCGATTGGCTTAAAAAGTTTGACGATAATCAGCGTTTTTATTTTGTAAAAGATGACGGTTCGGCTGAAGTTTGGGACGGCTGGGTTTTTGATGGGCGGGCTGTTAGCTATGATAATTTGCTTGATTACGCGGTGGAATATGATGGCGTGAGGTTCGTCAATTTAGAGTTTTTATATCGATGGAAAAAATGGCGTAGTCGCGAAAAAGACGTACGAGATGTTGAGTTAATTGATGAATGGAGGGCGAATAATGAGTGAAGATGCGAATTTGCCGCGGCATATCGGGTTTATTGTTGATGGAAATCGGCGGTGGGCAAAGCAGCACGGCTTGCCGACATACGAAGGACATCTGGCGGGCTATAACGCGTTAAAAGACGTGGCGCTAGAGGTTCTTCGTCGAGGTGTGAAATATGCGAGCGCTTACGTTTTTAGTACGGAAAACTGGAAGCGGTCAGAGGAAGAAGTTCGACATTTGATGAAATTGTTATTGAACATACTGAAGGCTGATCTTCCGATATTTATTGAAAACGAGGTTCGCTTGAGGGTTGTTGGGTCCAGGGAAGGCTTGTCGGATCAATTGATTAAAGCGATTGACGAGGCTGAGGAGAAAACTGCCAATCTGAAAAATGGAGAATTGGTTTTATGCTTGAATTATGGCGGACATTTGGAGATTGCTGATGCGGTTAAAAAAATTGTTCAATCTGGAGTTTCTCCTGAGGAAATTACGCCCGAGTTGATTGCTCAAAATATATACGCGCCAGAGGTGCCGCCGTGTGATTTGATTGTTAGAACTTCTAGTGAACAGCGGCTCAGCAACTTTATGTTGTGGCGATCAGCGTACAGTGAGTTGATGTTTATTGAGAAAAATTGGCCAGACATGACGGTTGATGACGTGTCGATGATTTTAGAGGAATATGCTAATCGGAATAGGCGGTTTGGAAAATGATTATTTGGGGAGTGCTTTTAGGGCTATTTGTTCTCATTTTATTGGTGGTTTTGCATGAATTAGGTCATGCTATTGTCGCCAAGAGAAACGGCGTCAAGGTTGAGGAATTTGGGATCGGATTTCCGCCTGCCGCAAAAAAATGGAAAGTAAAGCGAAGTTTCTTGGGTGAGGACGTAACGTTTAGTCTGAATTGGCTGCCGCTTGGTGGATTTGTCAGACTGAAGGGTGAATATGATTCTGCAAAAGGCGAGGGCACGTACGGCGGTTCGACGTTTTGGGTGAAGACGAAAATCTTGCTGGCTGGCGTTATGATGAACTGGATAACTGCAATTGTTTTGTTCACGATTCTTGCGATAATTGGCATGCCGAAAATCCTGTCGAACCAAGTTCAATTGCCATTTGATACGGAGGTTAGGCGTTCGCCAGTGGCGATAGCGAAAGTTACGCCGGGTTCGCCTGCCGATAAAGCCGGACTTAAGGTTAATGACGAACTGATTGAGATAAACGGTCAGTCGCTTACAGAGGCGGGAAAGTTGCCAATTGTAACGAAGGAGAATGCTGGCAAAAAAATCAATGTCAAATACAAGCGTGATGGCAAGGAATCGTCGCTTGATGTCCAGCTGAATGATGAAAAGTCCGTGAAGGGAAGCGGATATCTGGGCGTTATTCCAGGGCAGACGGAGAAAATGTATAGCACGTGGTCGGCGCCTATTGTGGGTGTGGCGACTACTGGGCAATTGTCATATGAAACTGTCAAAGGCGTTGGTGTGTTATTGGTAAAAACCGTGCACGGATCAATCGGACAAATATTCGGTTCCGCAGAATCAAAAGAATCTGCACGAGCTGATTTGGCCTCTGTCAGCGGGAGCGTAGCAGGACCAATTGGCATACTGGGTGTATTATTCCCGTCAGTTGTCAGTTCTGGAATTGAGTACATCATTTTCGTGGCGGCGTTAATCTCGCTGACGCTGGCGGTGATGAACATTTTACCAATTCCAGCGCTTGATGGCGGTCGCTGGTTCACGATGACAATTTTCCGCTTATTTAAGAAAGATTTAACAAAAGAACGTGAAGAAAATATTCAGGCAACTGGTATGTTAATTCTATTAATCTTAACAATTTTGGTGACGATCAGTGATGTTGGAAAACTCTTCTAAGAAATTAAAAAACCGCAAATGGTGGCTGATTTTGGCGCTCCCAGCTTGGGTTTATGGCGTATTTTTGGCGGTGGAAGTTATTGTTTCATTGGCGGTCGGTGCTTTGGCAAAAATCGGCGTACCTCTCGGTTCTGTGAATCAAGTTATTTTTAATACGGTGCTTTCGGTTGTCGTATATATTTTGTCGCTAATTGTCGTGATTTCTGTACCGTTTTTGGTTAAGAAGCGCCGAACAACTTTGAGAAATTTGGGCGTGAATGACTGGCCAACGTTTTTGGAAATATTCATTTCTCCGTTTGCTTTCGTAGCTTACTTTTTACTAACAATGGTTGCGATGAGCATCGCCAGTGGTGTTTTCTCGGTGGATATGCAGCAAAAGCAGGTCATACCGTTCAGTCAGAGCATGCTGGCGACTCATTGGCAATTTATCATGGCGTTTGTTGTGTTGGTGGTGCTGGCGCCAATTGTTGAGGAGCTTTTGTATCGCGGATATCTTTACGGCAAGTTGCGCAATTCTTTCTCGATTTGGCTATCAATTATCGTAACGAGCATAGCGTTTGGCGCGGCACATCTTTGGGTTGGTCCAGATTCACCATTGCAATGGGCGGTGGCAGTTGATACATTTACTTTAAGCCTGGTGATGTGTGCGACCAGGGAATACACTGGCGCAATTTGGGTGCCGATTATGATGCATATGGCGAAAAACGGAATAGCTTTTTATTTCTTGTTTATCAATACGGGCGCAATTAATCAGACGGAATCGTTATTGCCATTTATATTTATGTAAAGGAGAAAAATATGCGAATGA
This sequence comes from Nanosynbacter sp., assembly GCA_015257635.1. GTDB lineage: Bacteria > Patescibacteriota > Saccharimonadia > Saccharimonadales > Saccharimonadaceae > Nanosynbacter. The sequence goes on from JABZJU010000017.1 coordinate 2,932, forward strand.
CACAACTTTTTACTAGGACTTTGAAACAGGCGCCAGCTGGCGAGGTTGCGCGAAATGCTCAGCTTTTGATTCGTGCTGGCTACGTACATAAAACGATGGCGGGCGTGTATTCGTTTTTACCGTTGGGTTTGAGAGTTCTTGAGAATATTAAGCAAATTGTTCGCGAGGAAATGGATAAAGTTAATAGCCAGGAATTGGTGATGAGTACTTTGCAGCGAAAGGAATTGTGGCAAGAAACTGGTCGCTGGAGTGATGAATTGGTCGACGTTTGGTTTAAGTCTAAGTTGCAAGACGGCACAGATGTTGGTTTTGGTTGGACGCATGAGGAGCCGATTGTCGATCTTCTTCGCAATTACTTAAAGAGCTACAAAGATTTGCCAATTAGCGTTTATCAATTCCAGAACAAATTGCGAAATGAACTTCGCGCTAAGAGTGGAATTATGCGTGGTCGTGAATTTATGATGAAGGATATGTATTCGGTTCACGATAGTAAGGAGAGTTTGGACAGTTATTACAATTCAGTCATTGAGGCGTATAAGCGTTGTTATGACCGATTTGGAATTGGTGATGAAACGTATGTGACGTTTGCTTCTGGCGGCGCTTTCACGAAGTTTAGTCATGAGTTTCAGACGATTTGCGATGCTGGTGAGGATTATATTTATTTGCATCGTGGCAAAAATATCGCTGTTAATGAGGAAGTTCTGGATGAGGCAATTGAGGAGCTCGGCGTCGATCGTAATGAGTTGGAAAAGGTAAAAACTGCCGAAGTTGGCAATATCTTTAATTTCGGCACGCAGAAATCCGAAGAAATGAAGTTGGTATTTACTGACTCCGAAGGTAAAGAGCGATACGCTTACATGGGAAGTTATGGTATTGGAATTACGCGAGTTATGGGCGTGATTGTTGAGAAGTTTGCTGATGATAAAGGTTTGGTTTGGCCAGAAAATGTTGCGCCGTTTAAGGTTCATGTCGTTGCAATTGGCGAAAAGGGTCAGGAACTAGCAGGTAAGTTTTATGACGAGCTGGCTAATAACGGCGTCGATGTGCTACTTGATGATCGTGATGAGCGTCCAGGTGTGAAATTTGCTGATGCTGAACTAATGGGTTTGCCGTGGCGGATAACGATTGGTGATCGAGCGATTGACGGTGATGGCTTGTTTGAATTGACGGAACGAGCAACTGGCGAAACGCGAAAAATGGATTATCAACAATTGATGGATTTTTGCTTGAATCGGTAATGCTGATTATATTGACATAATAAATAGCGATTGATATACTCAGATAGACTTAATCAAGACTAATTAAAAACACTATATTTAGTGTAGATCGTAAGACTAATACCACTACATACAGTAGAGGAGGAAATTTTTATGAAAAAAACTTATCAAATTACAGAAGCTGGGAAGGCTGATTTAGAAAAAGAATTAGCAGAATTGAAGGGGCGACGCGGTGAGATTGCTGAAAAAATTGCGGCAGCGCGAGACTTTGGCGACTTGAGCGAAAACGCGGAATATGATGCTGCACGCGAAGAGCAAGGCTTAGTGGAAACGCGAGTTTTGGAAATTGAAGATATTCTGCAGAACGCCGAAATTATTAAATCCAATGGCAGCTCAAGTGTTGGTTTAGGCAGTACAGTTGAATTGCAATGCCCAGAAAGAACCGTATCTTACACAGTGGTTGGCCCAGTTGAAGCCGATCCGTTGGCTGGACGAATCTCAGATCAGTCACCAATTGGTAAGGAATTGATTGGTAAGAAAATTGGTGACGAAGTGACGATTAAAACGCCAAAAGCCGAAATTACCTACATTATTAAGTCGATATCTTAAGTCTGGCGAGATCTGCCGCGTATAATGTGCTATAATTATCTCTGTTATGGCTACACTTCAAGATTATCGCAATGAACGACTACGAAAACTGGAAACATTACGTCAATTAGGCGTTGAACCATATCCAGCAAAATCAGAACGAACTCACACTTGTGCTGAGGTTTTGTCTAAGTATGATGAGCTAGCTGGTAAGGAAGTTGTTGTTGCGGGTCGTGTGGCGTCTATTCGCAGTTTTGGTAAATTGGCATTTATTAAATTACGCGATCAATCTGGTGATGTGCAGCTTTACTTGCAGCGTGATGACGTGGCGGAATTAGATGCTGCGCGCGGTGTGCTTGGAATGAAGCAACTTAAATTGCTGGACACGGGCGATTTTATTGAGGCGAAGGGCGTAATGACCACCACACAAACGGGCGAAAAATCCGTTGGTGTGCGCGAACTTAGATTGTTGACCAAATCATTAAGGCCAATGCCAGAAAAATTAGAGAATAAGGAAGAGCGCTTGCGTCGACGTTATGTTGATATGAATGTCAATCCTGAAGTTCGCGAGCGATTTATTCGCCGAAGTAAGTTTTGGCAGGCAACGCGAGATTATTTGAATAACCATGGATTTATTGAGATTAATGTTCCTGTTTTGGAGCACACCACTGGCGGTGCGGACGCGAACCCATTTGTGACGCATATGGATGCGCTGGGCGATCAGCAGTTTTATTTGCGAATTAGCCACGAATTACCATTGAAGCGATTGATTGGTGCTGGATTTGAAAAAGTTTATGACCTGGGTCCGCGTTTTCGTAATGAAAATTACTCTGACGAGCATTTGCCAGAGCATATCGCTATGGAATGGTACGCGGCTTATTGGGACTGGAAACAGGGAATGCGTTTCATGGAGTCGATGTATAAAGATGTGCTTCAGAAGACTTTTGGTACTTTGCAATTCCAATTGGGCAAGTTCAACGTCGATATGAGTGGCGAGTGGGAAGTTTGGGATTATGCTGAGGTTATTTGCAAGCATTACGGAATCGATGTTTATAACACGACGATTGAAGAAGTTGCCGCTAAACTGAAAGAGTATAATTTGGAAGTTGAAAAAACTGATTCTATTCCACGCAGTATTGATAAATTATGGAAGAATATTCGTAAAGACGTTGCTGGTCCGGTTTGGTTGGTGAATACGCCGAAGTTTATTAGTCCGCTGTCAAAGACTAATCCGGAAAATCCAGAGACGGTGGAGCGTTTTCAGCCGGTGATCGCTGGTTCGGAATTGGGTAATGGATTCTCTGAGCTTAATGATCCGATTGACCAGCTAAATCGTTTTCTTGAGCAGCAGCAAATGCGTGACGCTGGTGATGAAGAGGCGATGATGCTTGATATTGATTACGTTGAGATGCTGGAATATGGAATGCCGCCGGCTTGTGGTTGGGGATATTCTGAAAGGGTATTTTGGATTTTCGAGGGCGTTACAGCGCGCGAAGGTGTGCCATTCCCACAGCTTAAGAGCGAAATTGACGAAACAACTCGGGCAATTTATCCGCAAGTCAACTTGTAATTTTGCTATAATTAAAGCATGAAACGTTTTCTTTTGGGACTGCTAACTGTTGGGCTATTGCTGGCTGGGTCTGGCAAAATGGCGTTTGCGACACGCTCGACGGATAATTTTACTATCACAAAATTTGATGCGGAATATTCGCTGAGTCGCGACTCTGATAATCGATCAAAATTGGAAACTACTTGGCGAATTACGGCTAATTTTCCGCCGAACCAAAATCGGGGAATCGCGCCAGTTTTCGTTAAGAAGTACGATAATCACTCGACGAATTTTTCATTGCAATCTGTAACTGATGAAAATGGTACGTCGCTCGAATATTCTTGGAATGATGATGAGCTAAGGATTGGTAATAAAAATACTTACGTGGAAGGCGAGAAAACTTATATTATTAAATTTACACAGCGTGACGTAACTAAGAATTATGGCGATACGGGGCGTGATGAATTCTATTGGGATGTAATCGGTGACGAATGGCGCGTCCCGATGGAAAATGTGCAAATTTCCGTGAAACTTGATGAGTCTTTGGTTGCGGCAAGGCAGGGGAAGGCTTTTTGTTATGTTGGCAGTCGAGGTTCGACGACGCAATGCGACTTGACCGAAGATAAGGGTTGGATTGCTGTAAAAATAGATAAATTGAGTCGTCGACAAGGCGTAACTGTGGCAGTTGGATTTAAGAGTGGGACTTTTTCTGGATATCATGAAACGCTGATGGAAAAGTTGATTGGAATTTGGAACTTGATGCAGATTTTGGCTTATACAATCGCGACACCTTTGGCAATTTTTCTAATAATTCGATATATGCGGCTAGTCGGCAGAGAGAAGGAGCTAAAACCGATTCCACCGGAATATTTGCCGCCAGAAGATATTAGTGTTTTGATGTCGACATATGTTTTGAAAAAATACGATCCATTCAAGGTTAAAGGCTTGCCAAAGGTCGCGCAATTATTAGACCTGGCAGTTCGGCATTATATTAAAATTTATGAAGTGAAAAAATCTTCGTTGTTTAGCGGTGCGCAATATGAGATTGAGATTATTAAAGATTTGCAAGAACTTAAAGCCGAGGAAATTGAAATTATCCAGGATATGTTCGACAGTCCATCTATTCCAAAGCCAGGTCAACGCCTAAATCTGAAAAATCTTCAAAATAATATAAAATACATGACGCGAACACGTGACGATGATAAAAATCTGGAGACGCTAGCCAGAGAGAAATATGGTTTATGCGAGCAAAATCC
>JABZJU010000018.1 GCA_015257635.1 Nanosynbacter sp.
ATCAGGTACAAGATTATGGCCAATCACAAAGGCTATTAGCAAACAGTTGATGCCGATTTACGATAAGCCAATGATCTACTATCCATTAACTACACTAATGCAAGCAGGCATTCGCGATATCTTAATCATAACAACGCCAGAAGATCAGAGTAGTTTCCAACGACTACTCGGTGCTGGCTCACAATGGGGAATTAGTCTACAGTACGCCGTTCAACCAAGTCCAGATGGATTAGCACAGGCTTTTATCATTGGTGAGGATTTCATTGGCGATGACAAAGTAGCGTTAGTATTGGGTGATAATATTTTCTATGGTGCAGCTCTCGATAGATCACTACAAGCATGTACCAATCCAGATGGTGGTACTGTTTTTGCTTACAAAGTTTCCGACCCAGAACGATATGGCGTTGTTGAGTTTGACAGCCAAAACCGGGCTGTCTCAATTGAAGAAAAGCCAACTCAGCCAAAATCAGACTTTGCAGTTGTTGGATTATATTTTTACGATAACGATGTTATTGAAATTGCTAAAAATGTCGAACCAAGCAATCGCGGCGAGCTAGAAATTACCTCAATTAACGCCGAATACTTACGCCGCGGCAAACTCAAAGTTCAGACGCTTGATAACGGCGATGTTTGGCTAGACACCGGCACCATCAACAGCTTAACTGATGCCGAAGACTTTGTTCGTGTCGTCCAAACGCGTACCGGCCAAATTGTCGGCAGTCCAGAAAAAACTGCTTTCCAAAACGGCTGGATTAACCGCCAGCAACTTGAAGAGATCGCTGCCACACTCAAGAAATCAGGCTACGGAGAATACTTGAACGTATTGTAATTACCAATGAAAAAAGTTTGTGTCATCATACCTGCCTACAACGAATCTAGCGTCATCAAAGATGTTATTAAAAAAGCCAAAAAAGTTTTCTCAAAGGCCAAAAAAGATTACCTAATCGATATAGTACTCGTCAACGACGGCTCAAAAGACGATACGCTCGAACAAGCGCAAAAAGGCGGCGCCATTGTCATTGATCATATCTTGAATTCTGGAGCTGGCGGCGCCACCTTGACTGGGCTTGCCTACGCGCGGCAAAACGGCTATGATATTGCCGCCACCATGGATGCTGATGGTCAGCACGATCCAGAAGATGTCTTGGCGGGCATTCGACAGAGCGATAACTCTGACGCAGATTTGCTCATTGGTAGCCGACTCATTAATAGCGAAGGCATGTCTAGGACTAAGGTTTTGGGAAATAAAGGCTTAAGTTTCATCACTTATGCCCTGTTTGGTATTAATGTTACTGATTCACAATCTGGTCTGCGGGTTTACTCGCGAAAAGCCATTGATAACCTCGACTGGAAATCAACCGGCTATGAATTTTGCTCAGAGATGATTTGGCGCGCCAAACAAGCAGGCATGGCCATCGCCGAATATCCAATCAAAGCAATTTACACCGACTATTCCCGCGCCAAAGGCCAAAACAACTGGAATGCTATCAATATCGTCAAACGACTATTCAAACAACGCTTAACGGAGTTATTCGAATGAGATATCTTATCCTCGTACTACTCAATGTGCCAATTATTTTAGCAGCATTGATCAATATCATCACTCAGTACAAACTGCGCAAAGTTAGTGTAACGCGCTTTCGCCATCAATTAATTATCTGGATGGTTATCATGGTTGTCCTGATTGGGTCGTTTCCTCTGTATAATATTTCAATAGGCCATCCGCCACTGGATTCATCAGAATTAAGCTTGTTTGATATTTTGCAAACTACGGCGATCATTTTGCTATTCTACATCGCCAATAACCAGCGCCAGCGTATCGACCAAAACGAGCGCCGACTGCGCGATTTGCATCAAGAATTATCAATCAGGCTGTCGAATGAAAAATAGTATTGATATTATCGTACCGTACTGGGGTGAGTTTTCATTACTGAAGCAAACCGTCGATTCAGTGCTAGCACAAACCAGCAAAGCCTGGCATTTAACTATTCTTGACGATCATTATCCAGACAAAACCGCCTATAATCATTACAAAAAATTAAACGATAAACGTATCACGTATATCAGACACCGTAAAAATATCGGCATCACCGCCAATTTTAATTACGCTATTCAACACGCAAGCGCACCGTATTGTATGATTGTCGGCTGCGACGATAAACTATTACCTAGCTACGTTGATACTGCGCTAAAAAACATTGGTGAAGCAGACTTTTATCAGCCTCGCGTACAAATAATCGACGACAAAAGTAACGTATATCTACCGCTTGTCGATAAAGTGAAAAGAATACTGCAGCCTAAAAAATCCGGTATACTGTCTGGTGAAAAACTTGCTGCGTCGCTTTGCCACGGTAATTGGCTTTACTTTCCATCCATCACTTGGAAAACCGACACCCTCAAACGATATTCATTTGATACAAAATACAAAATCCTTGAAGACGTCATCGTCGAATTAACTATGATTATTGATGGCGCTTCGCTTTATTTTGACACAACAGAGACTTTTCAATACCGCCGTTTTGCCGAGTCGTTATCCAGCAAGGAAAAAGGTAAAAATGGTATCCGATTCAAGGAAGAGAAAGAAGTCTACGATAATTTTTCCGATAGGTTTAATGAGATTGGCTGGAAAAAAGCCGCACGAGCAGCAAAACTTCGCGTGACATCACGCATTCATAGTTTCTTGTCGCGGTTTTAATGCTTATCCTATAACTTAATTAATTTACTATTTTGTCTTTGCAAACTTACGATTAACCGCCCACGCATACAGATTGACGATTATCGATTGCGGCAATAGGTCATACAATCGCCAGTTTATGTCCTTCTTGGCTACTGGCATTTTAGCGTTTTTCCAGGGCGTTAGTTTCAAATATTTACGCCACAAAAAACCAACTGGATTATCGTTACCCTGCTGCCACGGCCGACCGTTCACACCAAACTGCGAATGAATGATCTTCGGCGTGTAGTAACTCTCCATGATTTCATCATAACTATAAAAACTCTCTGGCAAGAAACCATTGGCCTTAATATATTTTTTAATGTCATAGCCATAGAAAACGGTCGAGAAATTATATTCCACACCGACTTTCTTGATCTTGCCTTTAAAAAACACGTTGCACAAATCTTGGTCAGCCACCTCGTAGCGATTGTGCCGCAAATGCTCGCGCATCTTAGCATCAATCTTATCTTTCATCCATTTTTTGTGATTGATAAGCATAACCCCACAATTAAAGTAACCGTCGGTTGGTTTCAAACCAATGACATCCTTGTGCGCATTCACCATGGTAGCGTCGTACGACAGCGCCATCACATTACCCTCGAAATCAAGCTCCAAAAGACCATCAAGCGCACCGCTAATCACCGTGTGCGGGTTAATGTACAAAATTCGGTCCGTTTTAATATCAAGCTTGGCAAACGCCAGCATCTTATACCATGTGATATATAATCCCTTCCAAGCCTTAACGCCAATCTCTTTCAATTCGTCAGGATAACTTGACACGTCAACGAAAGCAATTGTCGCGTTCTTATAATTTCCAACCATTTTGTTGAATTTGTTGATGCTATCTTTTTTCAGTTGATGTCCGAGGTAAAAAATATTAATCTGTTTTAAATGTTTATTGTTTTCCAAAAGCGACACAATAGAAATTGCACTGACTACGGCATAATTGTCGTCGCTCTGATATATAACGTTTAGAATTCCTTTGTTCATAATTAATAAATCCTACTTGTTCGTTGACAATTGATTAACATATTCTTTCAGCATTTCGGTGTAATCGCTTGGCACAAAACCCGTTTGGCGTAACTTCGACAAATCCATATCACTGTTGAGTGGCCGTGGCGCAAAGCCTGGTTTACTAGCAGCATACTCCTCGGTAGAAATCGGCTGTACGCGACTGCGATCATATCCGGCATATTCAAACACGTCAGCGGCAATTTCGTACCACGACTTCACTGGACCTTCGTTGGTTACGTTATATAGTCCATATGCAACTTTATTATCTAAGAAGAATTTAGTAGCTCGAGCAATATCTGACGCAAAAGTTAGCCGACCAAACTGATCATTGACCACCTTGGGGTTTATGCGCATGTCTGCCAGACTCTTCATGGTTTTAGGAAAATTATGACCATCACCCACCACCCAGGTTGTTCGCAGTATATAATGTTTTGGTACCGAGCTAGCAATTAGCTCCGAAGCTGCCTTTGTTTGCCCATATACCGATAGTGGAGATAATGGCTCGTCCTCGGCGTGATTTTTTCGTCGACCATCAAAGACATACTCCGAAGAATAATGAATAAGTGTCTTATTGTTCTTGATGGCAGCATCTGCCAAATTACGAACCCCCCCTGCATTAACCCGCCAAGTTTTAATCCTGCCTTCGTAAGTTTCCGAATCGTCTGCATTAACATATGCAGCAGCGTTGATAATCATATCGTATTTTGACCAATCAAACACACGCACCTGCACCCCATCAGCTATATCCAATTCTTCTCGTGATAAAGCCTTGGCATCTGGAAACATGGCACACAATGCCTTACCTAGTTGTCCACCTGCTCCCAAAATTACATATTTCTTACTCATAATTCCCCTTTGCTTTTGTCAGTTATTATAGCATCTTTTAGCGACCGCTTGTAGATAAACAGCAGAAGTGCTACTTGCAAAAAGCTGATCATCATGAAAACCAGCACGCTACCCAACATCGCCAACCGCTCAATCAGACACATAGACACTGCTACCGCCAAAATATCCGTGAGTAGCAATGTATAAAATTGCCCCTTAAATCGACGCATAATTATCAGCAAATTAACATAAATCGACACAAAAGCGTTCGCTGCCGCACCAATAACCATAATCGTCAAATCAAGGCGGAAATTATTGATATTGATACCAAAAATAACATTGAGTATCCAAACACCAATCAAATAACTCAAAATAACTAAGAGCACGCCTATCCCAAAGGTTATTTGATTAATCTTACCGACGATTCGCGCAAACTCCTTCAATTTTCCTTTTGCTAATAACTCAGACAAATTGACGACATTTGGCTGAATGATAAATGATATGAAGAGTCCAAGGAGCGTAATTGGCATCGCCATAATGCCAAAATAGCCAATTTGGTCAGGATGGGACTTGTCCAAAAAATACCGCGGAATATTGAGTGAAAACATCGTAAGAAACACCACAACAAATACCGCTGAAGTGCGTTTCATGATTAAGACAGCCTGACTAGCGTATTCCTTGATAAACTTTTTATTCATAGCGATAGCTTCAACACGTCGCACCCATAACACATCATACAGAAGGATAATGAGCGCATTGACCAGCAATATCGCCAATGTGCCATACATGACATTTTTAGTTACAATATCAACCACTATAAATACCCCAAAACCAAGAATCGCTTTCATGGTTAGTGAGATGCCAGCGATGTACAATTTACGATGGATTTGTAAAACACCATACAACGAATCGGCAATTGATTCTAAAATTTTAAAGGCTACCAAAATCATAATCAAGCCTGTTTTCGTAGCGTTATATCCATTCAATACACAAAACACCACTGCAGAAACCGCCACAATAAGCGATGCAACGAAACGCACAGCGACATAACCGCCGCTGCAAAACTCCCGCTTGACATCAGATGCCTGATAAGTCCGGCCACCCCATAAAGATATCGCCCAAAACACCACCGAAAGCGACAACGCAAACGAAAATAACCCAGAATCCTCGATACCATTCAACCGCGTAATAACAATCAATAATACTGGTGAAATTGCACTCTGCAACAGTGAACCTAATGAGTTCCATATGTAGTCCTTTTTCTGCGATTGCATATCATTAGTATAGCAAGTTTGCTCAATAAACTACTCTACTTTATAATTTGCTTAGTATATGAAAAAATATTGGTCTCGCTTTCTATCGTTTATTAAAAAGCCTGAAAACGTCTTTATATCTTTGTCTTTATTCTTTGGAGTGTTGTCGGCAGCCACCGTACCTCTGCTGTCAGTCAATGACGAAGGTGTACATTATATGCGGGCCTATGGGTTATCCCAAGGAAAAATTGAATCAGGAGTTGCCTGTACTTTACCTAAAGAAGTGGTATTAAAAGCAAAAGAAGCAGATGTAAATAATTTCGTAACTAGCTATAAGAAAACTATAAATCGCAGCGATATAGAGACAGGGAAATGCAGCAGCGCAACTGGCTATCCTCCAATTATGCATCTGCCGCAGACAATCGGTATTATGTTTGCAAATCTCGTACACGGTTCACTTGGGATAACTATTATATTCGGAAGGTTGGCCAACCTAATATTTTATTCATTTGCTCTTTATTTCGTCATAAAATGGGTACGAATTGGCAAATGGGCATTCGTAGCAACCGGCCTATTTCCGCTAATGATACATTTGGCAGCGTCTCTTTCTGGAGACAGTATGACAAATATCGCAATTTTTACCGCTATTGCTGCCACGCTAAATCTCTTTAGTCAAAAAAGCCCGTTAACTCGACAGCAGCAGTTGCTTATTATTGCTGTAGCCTGCTTGTTAATTCTCACAAAGTCGGTAACAATACTCTTATTATCACCAGTCATTTTCTTGCCAAAGCGCCTCTTCGTTCCAGATAAAAAATCAAAAATATCTTTTATTCCACAAAAATGGTTAGTTCTCTCAGCAGCAGCAATATTAGCAGGCCTTTGTTTAATAGCGTGGCTTCATGTATACACACAACCCTTACTCACCACTGGCGCACCGCATAATCCGCTTCATAGCAATCCGCTCAAATTTATCCAGATATTATTTAATACTTACCTAAACCCAAACCTGCCCGTATCCGACGATATCCTGAGGGGCGTGATTGGCGCATTCTCTGCTTTTAAATATGGGCTGCCGCTTTTTATATTGCTACCATCATTTTCCCTCCTCTTCCTCTCTCTCCTTCATTACAACAAGAAAGACCAGGATTTATTAGGAGAGCAGACTGGCAAATTGGCAGTGTATAATTTGGCGACAATTGGGTTGTTTGTTTGCGCAGTGTCGTATGCTATGTATACAGCGTGGGCCTTATTGCCGTTTAGGTTTGGCGAGGGAGCGTATTATGCAGATGGTGTTCAGGGTAGATACTTTACAGCAACGGCAGTTATGTTAGTGCCGGTAGGGTTATGGCTACAGAAGTATATTAATGTAAGGACTAAGAATGAAAAAGTATTTAACCTTATTATGTTCTTTGGACTAGCTTTAGTGCTTGGGTTTTATGTTTTTGAGACGGTGTGGAAATTTAAGTAGCTATCCTAATCATGACAATATGCTAGAATAAAAACAGTTATGAAAAAATATTGGTCTTTATTCTTATCTTTTATTAAAAAGCCTGAAAACGTCTTTATATCTTTGTCTTTATTTTTTGGAGTGTTGTCGGCAATACTAGTCCCTCAGTTATCTGTAAGCGATGAAAATATGCATTACCTGCGAGCTTATGGAATATCTCAAGGCCGTGTAGAATCTGGATTACATTGTACACTTCCAAAAG
>JABZJU010000019.1 GCA_015257635.1 Nanosynbacter sp.
GGGCTATGCTTGTAAATATCGATTAAAGTTGTATAATATATAGCAATATGGAGCGTTCAAAGCCTAATACGGAGTCTAATTCTCCCGAACTGTTCTCCGATGAGGACTGGAGGCGAATTGCTGGTGCGAATTTATTGCTTGGTGAAGAAAACGACGAGATTGCAATTGCTGAGATAGAACAAGCTGCGCACGCTGGCGATATTGAGGGCGAGAAGGTTAGGGTTGTTGGATATAGTCAATCCGAAGAGGACGGTTCGTATTGTTTGCAATCAGTTGAGGGTGTGGCGGATTTGATATCTCCCATGGAAATTGATCCTGAGATTCCAGCGCCGTTTGCGACTTACACCAAAGAGATGGCTGCTTTGTGTGTGCGAACTTCACAGAATGACTATTATTTTCCGCTCGACAAGCAGGCGATTGTATCAATAGAGTTATTGCCAGATGATAGCGGCGTTCCTCGATGTGTGCGTAAATTGCGCCACTATGCTGACAAAATTGAAGAAGTTGCTGGTGTCGGCGACATTCAAGATGCGGAGTCGAGGCAGCTTTTGATAAATGAGATAAATGACGTTTTGAATGAGATTCCGTATGATGGCGAAATTCAAGTGAAATGCCAGGTGTATAAGGTTAAAATTGACGGTAGGGAAAATAATGTAGAATACGCTAATCCTGCGGTTTTATCTGGATGGTTGCCGAGTTTTACGTGGCGCGACGATCGCCCTGTGCTGGAAATGTTTGATATTAAAAATCGATTTGCGACTTTTTGTGTAGATATGAAAGACGTGCTTGATATGGTGTCAATTGACAAAGAGGAGATCGGAGCCTCTATTGATTTATTTGAAACGGTTTTTAATGATGATTTTCAAGAGACTGCTTGGCAACTAGCGACGGATATTTCTTATGTTGACAAGTCGGAGTTTGATGAAGTATCAAGAGAATATACCCAAATATTAAATGATCATTTATCTGAGTTTTCTGCGACAAGACTTTATGACATTAGCACCGTTGGTTTTACCGGTTTTGCGTTGGCCCCTGACGCTACGAAAAATAATGAATTACAGTATGAATTTATGGATATTTCTGGGGCGTGTATTGATGAGATGTGTTTCGTTAGCTATCATGATAAATTTTACGCGGCGATTGAAGTGACGATAGATGGTGAGTCTGAAGACTTTCCGAAGAAGGTTTATGTGATACCCGACAGAGATAAGATTATTCGCTTGGAAGGATTTGATGGTGAAGCTGAAGAGCTTAAAATGGCGGTAAATGAACTTCATAAAATTGCAAATTTTGCAAGTGAAGTAGTTAATGATGAGTGTTTCTATAAATTGCCTCTTAATGAGCAGCTTGATGTATTGAGTCAGTATGAATGCGCCGCTCGTAATGCAATCCAGGATATTAGCAGAGTGCGGGAGTTTAAGGGTGAATGTGTAGTTTCGGCATACCGATGTTTGCCTGGTGACTTGCTGAATGCGGTTTCGTGGAATGATGTTCCACTAGAAGAAGTGAATAGCCGTGAATATGTTGAAAAATTTGCGCTATGTGCGGATAATTTGGTGGTCTGGAATCCAGAAATTAACGATAGGCCAGATATTGACGGCCGAATATTAAGCGTGTCGGAATTGCCACTTAGTCGCGGCGAGCCTGTGCTAATAGTTAATAACGCGGAAGAGAATAAATATTACTTGGTACGATGTAGCGATGTGATTAGCTTGTCTCGAAACGATCCGTCGACCATTTCGTGATATAATCAAACAGATTATGCAGGAAAAACCTTTTTCTTTTGAAATAACTTCACGATTTAACAACACGTTGGCGCGAACGGGAATTATTCACACGCCACATGGCGATATTAAAACACCGGCGTTTATTGTGGTTGGAACTAAGGCTAATGTTAAGGCGATGGTCCCTGAGATGGTGAAGGATGTCGGTGCGCAGGCGGTGCTGGCGAATGCTTATCATTTATATCTGCAGCCGGGGCATGAGTTGATTGAAAAGGCTGGATATCTTGGCAAATTTATGCACTGGGATGGTCCAACTTTTACAGATAGCGGTGGTTTTCAGGTGTTGAGTCTGGGCTCTGGCTTTAAGAAGGTTTTGGCAATGAGCACTGATGTTGACGAAGAAATTGCGATTGCTAAAAAATCGTCGCGTCATGCTTGGGTGGACGAAAACGGCGTGATGTTTAAGTCGCATCTGGATGGCTCTTATCATAAATTCACGCCAGAATTGTCCATGCAAATTCAGGCTGGAATTGGCGCTGACATTACTTTTGCGTTTGACGAATTGACCTCTTTGATTGATCCGTACGAATATCAAGTTGAGGCGCTGGCCAGGACGCATGCTTGGGCGGAGCGAAGTTTGGCGGAAGTTAAGCGCCTAAGGGCGGCTCGTCCAGATAAGCCATATCAAGCTTTATTTGGCGTTTTGCAAGGCGCGAATTACGAGGATCTACGAAAGCAAACAGCCGAGTTTTTGGGCGCAATGGATTTTGATGGCTATGGAATCGGCGGCGCGCTGGAAAAGGAAACTATGGCGCAAACGATTCAGTGGGTCAATCAAATTCTGCCTGAAAATAAACCGCGTCATTTACTGGGAATTTCCGAGCCTGATGATATTTTTGCGGCAATTGAGCAAGGAATTGATACTTTTGACTGTGTAAGTCCAACGCGCGTAGCTAGGAATGGTGCCGCTTATACGCAATTTGGTCGAGTGAATGTTCGTGGCAGGAAGTACCGTGAGATGTTTGCACCGATTATGGATAATTGCGATTGCTATACTTGCAAGAACTACACGGCGGCTTATCTCTGTCATCTTTTGCACGCCCGCGAGTCGTTGGCTGGAACGTTGTTATCAATCCACAACGAGCGATTTATCGTTAAGTTGGTTGATGATATTCGAGCCAGCTTGGAGGATGGAACTTTTTACGAGTTTCGCGATTCGTTCCTAGCGAAGTATTATAGTAAGAAATAGGCTATTTACAACTGATTGGAAAATCGTTATAATTAAACTCATACGCCGTGAGGTCTTTTTTATGGACTGTACCCGCGTGAAAAATAATAATTAAATTAAGGAGAACTTCTACAAATGGCAGATGCATTTGACCGAAGCAAACCGCACGTTAACGTTGGTACAATGGGCCACGTTGACCACGGTAAGACTACGCTGACTGCTGCGATTACTGCAGTGTTGGCAAAGCGCCTACCAAGCGCAGTTAACAAACCTGTTGCGTACGACCAGATCGACAACGCACCAGAAGAGAAGCAACGTGGTATTACTATCGCGTCTTCACACCAAGAGTATGAATCAAAGAATCGTCACTATGCACACGTTGACATGCCAGGACACGCTGACTATGTTAAGAACATGATCACCGGTGCTGCTCAGGTTGACGGTGCGGTATTGGTTATCGCTGCAACTGACGGCCCAATGCCTCAGACTCGTGAGCACGTTTTGCTTGCAAAGCAGGTTGGTGTGCCAAAGATCGTTGTCTTCTTGAACAAGATGGACATGGCTGACGAAGAAATGGTTGAGCTGATCGAAGAAGAAGTTCGCGAACTTCTTGAAAAGAACGGCTTCGACAAAGACGCTCCAATCATCAAGGGTTCTGCTCTTAAGGCTCTTGAAGGTGACGAGAAATACGAAGACGCTATTATGGAATTGGTTGACGCAATGGACAGCTACATTCCAGAGCCAGCACGTGACATGGACAAACCATTCATTATGCCAATTGAGGACGTCTTCTCAATTAAGGGTCGTGGTACAGTAGCAACTGGTCGTATCGAGCAGGGTGTTGTTAAGTTGAACGACGAAGTTGAAATCGTTGGTTTGAAGCCAACTCAAAAATCAGTTGTTACTGGTATTGAAGCCTTCAAGAAATCTCTTGACCAAGGTCAAGCAGGTGACAACGCAGGTGTCTTGCTACGTGGTATTGAGCGCAGCGACATTGAGCGTGGTCAAGTTTTGGCAAAGCCAGGCACAATTACTCCACACACTGAGTTTGAAGCTGAAGTTTACATCTTGAAGAAGGAAGAAGGCGGTCGCCACACTCCATTCTCAAAGGGCTACAAGCCACAGTTCTACTTCCGCACAACTGACGTTACTGGTGAAGTTGAATTGCCAGCTGACAAAGAAATGGTTATGCCAGGCGACACTGTAACCTTCAAGGTTAAGTTGCTTGCACCAATCGCTATGGAGCAAGGTTTGAACTTTGCTATCCGCGAAGGTGGCCGTACAGTTGGTGCTGGTGTTGTTACAAAGATTAACAAATAATCTTGATAACACAAGCCTAATTAAATCCCCCGAACTTTCGGGGGATTTTTGATGTCGCTGTGATAATGTATGTTTAATCAAGGAATCTTGTGTTAAGACATTCTTTAGAAGTATCAAGCGTATAGTGAGGATAATATGGGCTATTGTTATTGTCTTCCTCGTTGACAGATGTAGTCTTTTTGATTTCCAAAGCAACCTTCTCTCCGTCTATTGTTGTCATAAATTGAGGAAGGCAGAGGTATTGCTCATTCTCGCCGTGTGGAAAAGATACGGGCTTAGTGAATTGTCCCACGCTGCTTTTCTTCTCTCGGCATTCAGTCATGTTCTTTCCGATTTCGGTTGGAATATAAGCGTCATACTCCATTGCTAATGTTCTTGTCTTGTTCATTAGGTCTGATATCTCAGGTTTTCTTCGTCCATGAGTTTGTTCGGTGAAGTCGATATCTTCGAATGTGAAGAAAACCACATCGTTTCCATCGCAAATATACATTGAACAGTTTGCCTTTTCAGGGAATCCGTCGTAGGTTCTTGCTGTACAGTTAGCTATAAATCCTTCGCGGGTTCCGTTCTCCGAATAGTACATTGAGTTCTTTTCTATGTCTATTTTTCCCGCAGAATCGTCTTTTTTATTTTGTGACGGATTCTCGGTATTGCTATTTTCTGGCTGAGATGTAGTAGTTTCAGAGCCGCCGTATGGAGCTGAACTTGAGCTTCCAGCATCAACTCCTTTTTCGCCTGCGCATCCAGCCAATACACACGATGGTAATAAAGCTAGCATTGCAAGTGCTCGATATACTTTTGCGGTATCGACGCGTGGCGCTTTTTCTGCAAACATTCTTTTTTCCATATATCCTCCCGTTGATAATATGTAAAAGTTAATAAATTGCCAATATTATACATATTTTTTGCTGTAAAGTAAAGTTAATTGACAAAGCGGTAATGTTTATGGCAGAATAAATACATCTAATATAAAACAGAAAAAGGAGATTTTGGTGAATAAACAGAAATTGCTAATTGTTGGCGGAGGCGGAATGGTCGGTGCGACGGCGGCTTATGCGTGTGCGTTGCGTAGTGTCATCGAAGAGATTGTGTTGATTGACCGTAATGAGGATTTGGCTTGGGGTCAAGCGGCTGACATTAATGACGCGATGGGAATTGACAGAAATGTCGTGGTTCATACGGGAAATTATTCTGATATCAATGACGATGATATCGTTGTGATTACTGCGGGTGCGCCGCAACTTCCTGGTCAGACTCGATTAGAATTGATTGACGTTAATGCGAAAATTATGCGTGATATTGTGAAAAATATTATGGCGAATGGCGCGAAGCCGTATTTGGTGATTGTCAGTAATCCGGTTGATGTTCTGACTTACGTGGCGCTTAAGGAATCTGGCTTGCCGAAAAATCGTGTGTTTGGGACGGGTACGACGCTTGATACTTCGCGAATGAAGTCGTATTTGGCGGACGCGTTCAATGTCGATAGTAAAGCGGTTGACGCTTATATTTTGGGCGAGCATGGCGATTCATCGTTTTCGACAATTGAAACGGCGCAAATTGGTGAAGTGCCGATTAGGGAATATCCTGGATTTACAGAGGAAATGATTGACGGAATTGAGCAGAAGGTTCGCGACCGAGCGTATCGGGTGATTGAAACAAAGAAATCGACATATTTTGCGATTGGGTTTGTCGTATCTAAGATTGTTTCGGCGCTCCGAAAATCGACGCACACTGTTTATCCCGTTTGCTCTTTGGCTGAAGGCGAATACGGCTTGAATAATGTTGTACTTGGATTGCCATCAACAATCAGCAGCGACGGCGTGAAGATTTTGGCGGGCTATCCGCTTACCGAGCGAGAAAAAGAATTACTGAATAAATCCGCTGGAATTATTGCGGAAATGATTTCTCATCTTGATAAAGCGGAAAATTGCTGATATAATCGCATAGTTAATAATAATTTATCTCGAGAACTCGATTGACTATAAATAGGGCAATTAGAGGTTACGAGATTGCACATAAGAGGAGGAGCTATGGCTCAAGATACAGGAATTAAAATCCGTATTCGTCTGAAGGCTTATGACCACAAAGTCATTGACCAATCAGCAAAACAAATTATCGACACCGCAATTCGCACAGGTGCTAACGTGGCTGGTCCAGTGCCTTTGCCAACTCGACGCAGCACTTACACTGTTGTAAAGAGTCCGCACGTTTACAAAACTGGTGGTGAATCTTACGAGCGTCGCGTTCACAAGCGTCTGGTTGACATTACAAATGCTACACCAAAGACGATTGATAGCTTGCAGAACTTGAATTTGCCAGCTGGCGTTGACGCTGAAATTCGTATGTAATTTAACGATATATAAAATTTCCGCCTCTTGAATGGGGCGGATTTTTTATGCTATAATTCCATTTAGCTTATGACAAAACAAAAAACTCGTACTTATGCTCGCAATCGCTCGAAGTCTAGCGAGCTGTTTAGTCGCAAAGGTCGCGAACGCATTTATGATAATGACGGCTCATTTTTCTTGAAATTGGTGGTTTTTGTGATATTAAGTGCGCTGTGGCTTCGTCTAAAAAATCCAGTTGAAGTTGGCGGCTTGGTTGTCCAGGCCATTCCTGTCGGTCTATTTATTGCGTTGCTATTAGTCTTAAAGATTGAGAAATACCAATTCAATCGGAAAATTTGGTATGTCACGATAATTTTCATGGCAATTCTGACTTCGTTTACGCCGGTTGGCGTGATGATTTAGCTTATGCTTACGAAATACTAAGGGGTATATCAATAATCTCCGCTATTAATGTAAATACTATGATTGACATTCTAGCTATTTTTTAGTATAATAAAAACATGGAAAATACTAGATTTAACTCTCCGTCGATCCCAACTAGTTTAGGCGGTATTAAAGCTGCTGATATAAAGGTTAATTATGGGCCGGATCTGCCATCAGATCAAGAGGTTGTAGAGTATTTTAACAAACGACGTCCAGATACTTGGCCCATAATTCCACCAGAAGAGGAGTTGAATCCTCAACAGAGAGAAGCCTTGGCTGTCTTCGACAATGCTGACAATTTACGGAAAGATCCCAGCTATAAAATCATAACGACTACATCTCGTATGTTAGTAGAGTCAGAGGCAAGACGCCTCAGTAGGCAAAAAACAACACAGGTAGTAGATAAAGGTATAAAGTC
>JABZJU010000001.1 GCA_015257635.1 Nanosynbacter sp.
GCGCTGGGCTGGCAAGAAATAGTTACGGTTGATAAAGTCCGCCTTGAATCAAAAACCAAGGATTACACGATTTGCATTGATGAAGTAGCTAAGCTTGGACTATTTATTGAACTGGAGGTTTTGACCGAAGACAGCGCCGACGTAAAAAATATTCAGCAGCAAATGTACAATTTTCTGAAAAGCCTGAATATCGACGGCAAATTATGGAAAATTCCGTACGACACAAGCATTAGAAATATGCAAAATAACGTTAGTTAGCGTATACTTATTAGTATGAAACAAGAAAATAGCCCAATTTATTTTATCACTTCCAATCACAGCAAGTTCACCAGTCTTCAAGAACTCCTTCAGCCGCTTGGTGTTGATTTAAGGCAGCTCGATTATGATTTTGACGAAGGGCGCGGACTAGATATTCAAACGATTGCCAAAAGTAAATTATCTCAAGCCAAGAAAGCGTTTCCGAACAAGCGCCTGGTTGTTGACGATCGCGGTTTCTTCATCCCGGCGCTGAAAGGATTTCCGGGGCCGTTTGTTAAATTGCTACTGAATAGCTTTAGTTATCCCGGCATTATTAAGTTAATGAAGGGCGAGGCTGATCGTCGAGCTATTTTTTCTTTTGCGGTTGGCTATTTTGACGGCGAAAAAGACCACATTTTCGTAGCCAACGAAGAGGGATTTATCGTTGACGAGCCACGTGGCGACAATCTCCATGGCTGGACGGAATTACTGTATATTTATGGGCATCCGAGCTTTCCTGGTCGTAGTTTGGCAGAATTGAACGACGAAGAATGGCAGGAATATCTGACGATAATTGAGAAAGTTGACGGGCTCGCGATGCTGAGGGATTATTTAAGTGGAGAGAATAATGACTAAAACCGCCATCTGTAAAGACGTCTTCGGCAATCAATACACCGTTCCCGTTGACGAACTAAATATTCGCGTCGGCGTGTACGCGGTGATTATTGAGGATAATAAGATTCTTTTAACTCGGCAATGGGACGGTTATAGCCTAATTGGCGGCGGCGTCGAGAAGGGCGAAACGATCGAGGAATCAATTGTTCGTGAAGTTAAGGAGGAAACTGGACTGGCTATCACGCCAGATAGAATTATTCACCAAGCAACTACTTTCTTCAAGCGCAACGCTGAGGCGCAAGCTAACCAGTCAATCCAACTGTATTTTACCCACAGTCAGCTGCACGGGCAAATCAATAACGACAACATAACCGACAGTGAGAAAACTTATACTAACGGCACGCCAGAGTGGATTGATCTGGATAAGATTGACGATATAAACTTTTGCCACAGCGTGGATCTAAAAATAATTTTACAGGCGTATATTTCGCAATCTCGCACCCGCTAATAGTCGAATAATGTTATAATATATCTAATGAAACCATCAAAACCCGTCATTCTCACTGGCGTGCGCGCCAACAACAACATCCACATAGGTAATTACTTTGGGGCTATTTTGCCAATTATCAACATGGCGAAGCGCCGCTCGGACGAATATGATATCAATTTATTTATCCCAGACCTTCACAGTTTTACGACGCCAATTGACCACAGCAAGTTATACGACAGCGTCCTAAATAACGCGCGAGTTTACGCCGCCGCTGGATTGTCGTTGGACAATTCTTCTATCCATCTTTACCGCCAAAGTCGTATTTCGGCGCACAGTGAACTGGCGTGGATTCTGGACTGCTTTACTGGATTTGGCGAGATGAGTCGAATGACACAGTTTAAGGACAAGGGAAGTAAAGGCGACGCTTCTGTCGGACTATTTAACTATCCCGTCCTGATGGCTGCAGACATTCTACTTTACGGCGCGACTTACGTGCCAGTTGGCGACGACCAGACTCAGCATTTGGAGCTCACTCGTGATATTGCCGAGCGAATGAATCGTAAGTTTGGCGATCTATTTATCGTGCCAAAACCCGTAATTCAGCAGCATCAATTCTTCGGAAAAGACCAAGGATTGAGGATTAAAGATCTCGTGAATCCAGCGAAGAAAATGAGCAAATCTGACGAGAGTGGCAAGGGGGTTATCTTCCTTTCTGACGATCCAAAATCGGCACATAAGAAAATAATGAGCGCAACAACAGATTCAATTGGCAAAGTTCAATACGACAAGGAAAATCAGCCGGGAATTTCTAATTTGCTGGAGATTTTGACTTTGGTTCGACAAGACGCTGGCAGGGAAGCTACTTTGGAGCAGACCGCCAACGAGTACTTCGGTATGGATCGTTATGGCGATTTCAAGCGAATCGTGGCTGACGAAGTTGCGGAATTTTTGGAGAATTTCCAGAATCGGCTTGCGGCGGTTGATGAGCGAGCAATTGAAAAAAAGCTGGCTTCCAGTGAAAAAGACATGAATGTCGTCGCTAATGAAACTTTGTATCGCGTTCAAAAAGCCGTAGGGCTTCGAAAATAGGGAGCAAATCGCGTGAAAATATTACCTCGGACAGTGCTGAAAATAGCCAGATTGTACAAGTTAGCAGACGACAATACGCCAGTTAAGGCACTGCGTCGGCTAGAAATTCAAACGGACAAATCTCATGTTTTTGCGGAATTTATTTTGAACAAGCAACATTTTGCGCTGCTTTACGGTTCAATTGTCGACGAAGAATCTATTGACGAGCTATGGACGGAAAAACCAGATAACGCCGAGATTTTGCCGAATCCGCTAGACTCAGAATTTATCGAAACGCCGTTCCAGGGAAAGTATGTCATAATGTTCAAAATTTCGCCAACTAAGGTGCGCTTGGATATTTATTTATCGACCAAATTTGACACGACAATTTCCCGAAGTCTTTGGCAAAAATATATAAAAGCTGGATACGTTTCGGTCAATAATAAAGTCGCGACGACGCCGAAGTTTGAGGTTGATGAAACTGATGAGATTGCGCTTAATTTGCCAGAAAAAGAGCAGACGGACGTTGACTTGCCGATTTTATACGAGGATGATGATGTGATTGTTGTCAATAAACCAAGCGGGCTACTGACGCACGCGAAGGGCGGACTTTCCGACGAGCCGACAGTTGCGGAGATAATTCGCCCCAAAACCTCATTCGCAACGGACACCGATCGACCGGGAATTGTTCACAGGCTTGATCGCGATACTTCGGGACTACTGATTATCGCCAAAAACCCAGAATCTGCCGCGCATCTACAGAGGCAATTTGCCGAGCGAACCGCCAAGAAAACCTACATAGCAATAACCGACGGCAAGCCAAAGTTGAATGCCGCAAAAATTGATCTGCCAATTGGTCGCAATCCTTCAGCGCCGAGCACGTTCCGCATAGATCCGAACGGGAAACCAGCTCAGACGACTTACCATGTTTTGGCGGAAAATGATACTCAGTCGCTCGTGGAATTGAAGCCGACCACTGGTCGAACTCATCAATTGCGCGTCCATTTGACTCATTTGAATGCACCGATTCTTGGCGATCGAGTTTATGGAAAGTCTTCGGATTGCCGTATGATGTTGCATGCTCAAAAATTAGAGATAACTTTGCCGTCTGGCGAGAGAAAAGTTTTTGAAGCCACAATTCCTGATGAATTCAAGAGATTCTTCCCAGAGGATTTATAGATGTCTGAAGTGATTATATCCGCTCGAGACGCTCAAAAAATCAGTCATATTTCATCGCAATTGCCTCACGCGCTTTTGGTAATTGCAGATTACGGGCTTGATGGACTGGGCGTGGCTCAAATATTAGCAAAGAATAACGATACTTTTCACTTGAAACCACTTCCAGAAAAGCAAACTATATCTGTTGATCAAATCCGCGAGCTCATCTCTATGCTCCGAACTTACGCCATAAATCGTCGAGTTATTATCATTGACGAAGCCGATTCAATGACCGAGCCGTCGCAAAATGCATTCCTGAAAGCGCTGGAAGAACCGAATAAAAATACCAATTTTATCCTTGTCGCGAAAAACCCGAAGTTGATGCTTGACACTGTTAGATCTCGCTGCCAGACATTGACGCTTCATAAAACGACATCCGCCCAAGATAAAAAACTGCTTGAAAAGTACAATTTAGACCCAGCTTCTAGCCGGCAAATCCTTTTCCACGCGGCTGGACGACCATTACTGATTAAAGAATTGGCGGAAAATCCAGAAAAATTCGCCGAATATCGACAATTAGCCACCGACGCAAAGCAAATTTTAGCCACAAATCGAGAATACGACACGTTTAAGAATCTCGTCAAATACTTTTCTGACCGCCAAAAAGCTATATTGCTGACGGATATTATAGTAAATATGATTCGCTTTCAATCTTTATCGCGCGGAATAAATCCGTCGCTTGAGGAGCAACTTGAAAAAACCACCTATATTGCTAGCGCATTAAAATCCAACGCCAACGTCAGGCTGGCGCTGACGCAACTTGTGATATAATAGTATAGATATGTTTGGATTACTCCTCATTCTAATTTTAATGATTTGGGCGATTTTTTATCATCCGTCAATTAAAGAAACTGGCGATCTGCCAACTAAGATTACTAATAAACTTGATCAATTATGGGAAATTGCCCAAGAATCGATTCGCGAGAATAAGTACCTGCGCGCAGAAAAAGCTCTGCTGACAATCTTACGCGTCGATGAGAAAAATGCCACTGCATATAACCGTTTGGGAATTTTATATGCTAAGCAGAAGGCGTATAAGGATGCTATCGAATGCTTTGAGATCGCTCAGAGCCTCGAGCCAAGTGCTTCAAGTCTTCATAATGTCGGCTTAATTTATTACGAAACAGAGAACTATGAAAAGGCATCGCTAGCATTCGAGCAAGCGCTGGAAATGGAAGATGATTTGGCTGCGCGCTACATCGCTTACGCCAAAGTTCAGGAAAAAATAGGAAACACGAAGAAGGTAATTAATGCACTAGAAAAGGCTGTAGAACTGGAGCCGATTCCTCAAACACTGAAGATCCTAGCGGAGGCTTACGACAATGCCGGACAGGCTGAATTAGCTGAAGAATTACGCAAGAAAGCCACAAAAATGATCGCTCCTGTAGCGCCGACAAATAGTAAAACTGAAGCACCGCGCCCACGCCAGCAGCGCAAAATACATCAACCACGAAAAATAGTTATGTAAACTCTTGTCACAGAGAGAAAAAATTGATAAAATAAATTCAGTTGCCGCTTTAGCTCAGTTGGCTAGAGCAACGGTTTTGTAAACCGTAGGTCCTCGGTTCGAGCCCGAGAAGCGGCTCCACATCACGCTGGAATCGTGTAGTGGCAATCACAGGAGACTGTAAATCTCCCGCCGTAAGGCTTCGTAGGTTCGAGTCCTACTTCCAGCACCAAGATTGAATTATCGCCTTTACGGGCGATTTTTTAGACAAGAAAAGAGTATAATATTGACTTTTATAAGCATATGTGCTATTATATGGGTATGTTTGAATTTACAAAATCTATTCTGACATTATGGAATAGCGAAAAAAACCAACGATTGAAATTACAATACGCTTATATTATGTTAGCCATAATTGGGCTGGCTGTAGCGGGATTATTGACATTATTTAACGCTTCATCAGCACACTTGGCGGCATCAGCTTCAGGAATATTGTTCGTTACGTTCTTAGTCAATAGCGTAGCGTGGGGAGTAATAGAGGCATTTGTCACGCCAAAGCTACCAAAAGAAGCCGGCGCGCCAGCCAAGAAATCCACTCGTAAAAACATAGCCGGTTGATTAAACACGGCTTAATATGCTAAAATTAAGCCTGTTACGCCGCGATAGCTCAGTTGGTAGAGCGCATCCATGGTAAGGATGAGGTCTCGGGTTCAAGCCCCGATCGTGGCTCCATAAATACGTAGATTCGTAGAAATGCGAGTCTTTTTTAATTAAGACCAGTATTTCATTGGTCTTTTATTTTGTCGAATGAGGCTATCTATCCTACAGATAACTTCATAGACAGAATAATCGAAAATAGAGCATTGTAGCTTAACAATTTAGAGAAAAGAGAGGTTAAATAATGGATAGCATCAACCATTTTAGCTACTCGATGGCGAAGAATATTTACTCGAAAAACTACCAAAAACTCTGACCTATAAGATTATCGAGATTCAGCGCTGTCCAAAATGTAAAAAGGAGTTCACAGAATATCCAGCCCTCTCGCGTGAGGATAATGAAACGGAAATTTGTCCGGAGTGCGGAATTGAGGAAGCGATAGAAGAATACTACGCCGCTAAACATATGGTGAAATAATTTGTCTCAAAAATCTTGTCTCGTTTTAATATTTATGCTAAAATATAAGCATATGCAAAATGGAGTGCAAAAATCATTATTCGACCTCGATTCAACAGACGTTTCTTCTGAGGTTTGGAATGAGCTATCTAATTCTAGCTTAAAATACGAGCAATCGATAGACCCATTATTACGCAAGCGCACTGGAAGCTATTATACTTCAATGAGTCTTACGAGTATCATGATGTCCGATCTTCTCAACTCTATGGGCGACGATTATAAACGTAGTATATACAAGAAACGCTTTCTAGAGCCCTGTGTCGGTACGGGTAATTTTGTTTTTGCCTACCTAAAACATTGCGCAACCCTGGGCTTAAGTAGGAATGAGTCAATTGAGCTGATCAATAATATTTACGCATGCGATATTAATGACGAAGCTATTTCTTTGTATAAGAAGAATCTAAAAAGATACGTTAAACATCTTTTTAATATAAATTTAAATGATTCATATTTTTCTACACACGTCGGTGGCGGATTACTATTCGACGTTGACTCCGAGAATATAGACTATATATCAATTGATAGTATTTTTCCTGAAGAAGTCATACAGGATGGCTTCGATATTATTGTCACGAATCCACCATACAAAAATCTAAAAGCAGAACGGTCACAGTATCTATCTGATACGGATTATGATATGGATCGTGAAAAGTATTTCAAAATTGGAAGCATAGCAAAACAACGCTTCCTATTATCGACGACTGGGACGCTTAATCTATATAGGCTGTTTGTCGAAGAGATTTTGATGAAATACTCGTCAAACGATTGTTTCTGTTCGCTTTTAATACCGTCTTCTATTCTATCAGATAAGAGTTGCTCGGATTTAAGAACTTATATGATTAATGAAACGTCATTGAGGAATATAAGATTATATCCCGAAACTAGTGCGTATATAGACGCTTCTCAGTCTGTCTGTTCCATTCTTCTAAGAAAGGGTCAGCCGACAAAAGAGCTACTCGTTTTTGGATCCAATAGTGACTATTCTCGTCCAGGAGCTAAAGTTAGTATATTCGATATAGCCGATAAAGATACCGGTAATGCAATTCTGATTTTGAATGATCGTGAATATAGTATAAGAAACCAGATGTCTAAGCATCCAAAAATTAGAGATTTACCATATATCCATAATCTTCGAGGCGAATTAGATATTTCTTTAAATAAAAATTCTATCGTAGGAGAAGAAACGGATTTTGTTCTTTTACGTGGTAGGAATATTGCTTATTATGAGCTCACAAATATGGAATCACTAGAGCATGCTTCGCCAGTTTTTTATGAGCAAACCGCAAAAAGAACTTTTATTGAAAAGCCCCGACTCGTATGCCAACAGATAGTTAACATGACAAAGGCAAGACGAGTTGCTTTTGCCCCTGTTCCAAAAAACGTTATTCTCGCAAATAGTTGCAATTTTATTTCATTAGATGAAAATGATGACAATATTGATTTATTCTTTCTTCTCGGCGTTCTTAACTCGTCTGTAATTGATTGGTATTTTAAGTTAACTAGTAGTAATAATCATATAAATAATTACGAAATTGATAATTTTCCGATTCCTGTTCATTCGAACAATAAGCAAGAGATTTCGGAATGCGTTAAGAAATACCTAGATACGAAAGATACCGAACTTCTTAACACTATAAATTCATTAGTAAATGAAGCTTTCGGTATCGTTGATTATGATAATGAAACTAGACATAAAGGAGGAAAAATGAAGAAAGAGAAAACATTGGAAGAACCATTACCTTTAGCTAAGAAGGACTTACTTGTTGAGCGTTTTAAAAAAGACCTTTCTCACATTATAGATAATATTACTGCGGATGAATGCCGAGATATTTTATTTGGTAATACTTCTATAAAAGAAATTATCCTAGTAAAAAAACCAGATATAGACCGATTTCTGAGTAATGTTGCCTCCAGTATGGAAACAAAATATAGAGGAATCTTTGAGAGCATTGTCTTAAATCATACTACTTTCAAATTAAGTGATCTTGATCTCGAGATGATTAAGCCTATCCCTCAAGGAGGAAATTGGACGAACATTCCAGAAGAAACAGTCAAAAAATCAAAACGACTTATGCGCATATCGGAAACTGGAGGTCGCACTACATTATACGGCAGATTGGCTTATAATAAGCCAAGCTACACCATTACAACCTATTTCAATAGACCAGGCAATGGCACGTATGTACACCCGACCCATGAACGCGTCTTGAGTGTACGCGAAGCAGCTAGATTTCAATGTTTTCCGGATAGCTATTACTTTTATGGCAACAAAAAGGACACCTTGGAACAAATCGGAAATGCTGTTCCTACATTGCTTGCCTATAATATTGGCAAGTCAATCAAAGAAAAAACTGGTTGCTCTACATCGGTTGACTTATTTTCGGGCGCAGGAGGACTAACATATGGTTTTAAATTGGCTGGCATAAGAGCACTTATCTCGAATGACTTTTTTGAAGCATCATGTGTTACCCTAAAAACCAACTGTCCAGAAATTGATGTCACTTGTGGTGATATTACAGACGATAATGTTAAAAAGCGCGTAATTGAAGCCGGTATTAAGGGTAAGGCTGATATTATTTGTGGTGGGCCGCCATGCCAGGGTTTCTCATTAGCTGGATATCGGAATGCTGACGATCCTAGAAACCAAATGTTTAGGCATTTTGTTGAAATAGTTTCAAAAGTTAATCCAAAGGTTGTCGTCTTCGAGAATGTTGAAGGGCTCATGAGTTTTCAGGGCGGCAAAACATACCGAAATATAATTTCGCTCTTTTCCGAATTAGGCTATGAAGCAGAGGGTCGCTTGCTCCACACCGTTCAATACGGAGCACCCCAAAAGCGAAAAAGGGTAATTATTCTATGTATAAGGAAGGATCTTAAAATATCGCCATCCGACGTCTATCCTAAGCCAATTACTCCAGAAGAAGAGAACCAAATTACCGTTAAGGATACAATTTTCGATCTTGAAAATGTTGAATGTTCAGAATCAGCAAGATATGCAAGTGATTATTCTTCGCCAATAATCAAGTTCTTTAAAGGTGGGTTTAGTGCTGAGGAATATTGCAAAACGATTGCGTATATTTCTCAATAATGGCATTCTCCTCGGCTGCAACTAACGATTCAATTTTTGATTTGACAGAAATATATGGATCGCCATTGTTGATCATTTCACAAATCTCATCTAATCTTCTAAAGTCATTTTGGTCTAGCGAGCTGGTTAAATTACGGTTTTCCTTAGCATTGTAGTCGTCAACCGAGTTAATTGCGATTCGGAAATACCTCTGCATTTCGTTGCTGTTTCTGCCTGTAAAATGCCTTGGTGATTGTTCAATAATGTTTCCTTTTTCATCAAATTCATATGCATAATCAAAATACTTGGCATTCTGTTCGAGAAAGCAATTGATTAAATAATCTTTTCCATTCTGTGTCCTATGAATAATTTGACCCAATATAAACATAAAGTTAAACATGCTTTGTTTTAACATATCACGATAAATCGTGGCCACTTTTTCTGGATGAAGTTTATAATTCTTTTTTATGTATTCCCACACAATCTTTGAATACCAAGACATTGGGTATATACCGGTCCTAGACTCGACTTCGAGGATTTTCTCCAAGTCTCCAATAGTGAGTCGATCTCGTTTCGTAGAGTTGTCGCCTTTATCCATAGGCTGTAAATATCTCGGATCATGGACGAATCCTAATGAGATTGGCCCAATATGATCTGCCGAAGTACCCTTGAAGAATGAAGAGCCCATAAACATATTTGCCGCATGAATATTGCCATCACTCCAATATTCATATGCTCTTCTGTCTTTCGTATAGCTTTTCATATTATCGGCGTGCCTGCCTGTATCCTGTGTCGATCTACAACATAAGTTATAGGTATGAAAACCATCAAAACGGTCAGGAAAATTAGACATTGCTCCTGGACTTAGGATCTTCTTATTTGAATTTCTGCTAGCATCTTCCAAGAAGTCAATTATACTCTGTTTGTCTATCTTGCCATTGTATGACTTGTCGGCGCCTACACATCCAAGGAAAAAAGAAACGAGCTCCGATTCGGTATTGCCAGACTCGATTAGATTATCCCATATTTCACTTATGTGGGTCGTATTGTAAAATCTTTTTCCAAATTTTTTCTCAATCTTATCAATGAGATGAGCGGTTGGGTAATGATAAAATATGGATATTTTTCGACCGCAAACTTGACAAACTTTTTCTCCAGTCGGGTGAATTTTGCGCATAACTTTTGCATACACCCCAGGTTTAATTTCGAAGCTAAATTCTTTTGCTTTCTCTTCGCACCATTTCATGCGGCCCTGCCTAATTGCCGAATTCTTGTTTGCGACGACCCAATTCAACGAACCATCTTGCCCTCTTTCGATAGGTAAGTTTTTGTAGTTGGGGTGGCTAGCAATAAACTCGGTGTATTTTATAAATTCTGGATGCCAATTTTTCGATGCCATAATTTTTTCCTTTTTTCTATTATAACATAAGACCATTAAAAATTGAAATAAGCAAACAAATGTGTTATAATAATAGAGATGGGCGATACCTCTGCGGTACTGGGATAGCATACGGAAAGCGGAGGCGATCATTGCGGCGGCAAATCACGACGGGGATTCAGATTCAACAGCGGCAATAACTGGAAATATCGTTGGAGCGAGGGTCGGATATAAAAACATACCGGATTATTACAAAGATAATATTGAACTCAAGGACGTAATATTGGAGCCCGCGGACGATATGGCAAAAAATATGCCACTCAAAAAGATTGACGACAAGCACCTTGAACCGACGGATGAATGGCTGAATAAATATTTATACTTGGAAAAGAAAGATTAGAGTCCGGGACGTCTTATCAATTGGCGAAGTAAGCATAAAAATTAGTAAAATCTGATACAGGTCTAGCATTTTCACTTCACCCATGCTATAATTAGTCAAGACGTTTTATAAAATCTAACGAGTAAAGAGATGGCAAAGAAGAATACGAAACGAAAGCTGATTGGTTTGGTGAGTAACTTGAGCAACCACCGAACTTACTATACTACTGTTAACACCCAGAACCGCACCACAAAAGGTCAGGGTAAATTGACACTACGTAAGTACGACCCAATTGCAAAGCAACACGCTACTTACACCGAGACTAAGAAGAACCTTGGTCGTAACGAAGTTAAAGCTCGTAAAAGCTAATTTAACAGGATTATACAGAAACTCCCTCGCATTAAGAGGGAGTTTTTATTTGGCAAGAATGTCTGACTATTTCCTCAATCGAGATTTCATATCACGAATAGTATTCATATAGTAAAGAAAAGCGTCGTATGGCGAATCATACGGGCTAAAATAAGCGTGGACATCGCCGTCGGTAAAATTCTTCGTTCCCATGTAATAGAAGTGGTCTGAAGTTTGCAATTTTCGCCAATCGCTAATTAAACCTTCGTCTTTACTGTTCAAGACCTCATCTTCAAGCTCATAGACATATCGCAAAGCTTCTTTCTGCAGGCTGTTTCCGTTCCAAGCCGTCAAATCTCGCTCGGCGTCCGCCCACGTTACAGGCGACGGCATACTTATTTCACCGGCAGGCGCATTCGCGTCCAGTGCTTCGCTAACGGTATAGAAAGTATTGCCATTAGTACTCAGCCATTTATCAACAAAGTTCTCAAAGAAGCCGAAAATCCCAGATTCCGCCCATTGATGTTCGCCGAAAGTTTCATAATCCATAAACAAGTTAAGTAGTGGCGCGTAACGGACAGAATCTTCCACCCACGTATTAAACTTATCCGCAGTCAACGGCCATTCATTCCATTTTCGATCACTAAACCTAAACGCCAAATCATCGCTCAATCGATAATTCTTAAGTAGCAATCCAATTTTCTTCGTGCCTCTTGGGCGATATACATAATTCGGACTGCGCCAATTCAGAATCGGATCCCAGCCTTCAGCCAACACACCCTTAAAGCCATCCTGCTCAGCCCATTTTGCCAAGTCATCACTATACGCCAATTCTGTATTTGCCAAAACTCGCGTTTCCGCACCAAAAATCTCGCGAATCTTCCAGCTGTGAAGCTCAACTTGACGCTCGAATTCCTTACGCGAATAGAAAAACGCCAGACTGTGATGATACGGACTTGATAATATTTCTACTTGACCAGTCTTTACCAAGCGCTTAAAGCTCTCCAAAACTTCAGGATTAAACCTTTCAGCTTGC
Source organism: Nanosynbacter sp. (assembly GCA_015257635.1). Taxonomy (GTDB): domain Bacteria; phylum Patescibacteriota; class Saccharimonadia; order Saccharimonadales; family Saccharimonadaceae; genus Nanosynbacter. Next base: position 12,457 of record JABZJU010000001.1, read on the forward strand.
TCTAAAAACGTTCCACTAAAACTCAGCGAGATCTTAAAATCAGGATATTTTTTCAATAATTTTTCAAGCAAAGCATTCATCGGCAAATACGACTTTTCTGCAACTTTTTGGAATATTTTTTGATTGTCCTGATCTGGATTTTGACCGCCAGAGAAATAATTATGCTTCCAAGCCACGTCAAATATACTATACTCGCGTATTCGCCACGGTTGGTGTACGTGTAGATATAAAACTATTCCTTTATTTTTATTCATACCAGCGCTCCTTTGTACAGTTTCAGACATTTTCTAGCGGCGTCTTGCCAGGAAATTCTTGCGTATTCATTCTTAACGTTTTTCTTCAAAGACTTCTGTAAGGCAGGTGATTCAGCGATATTAACAATTTCATCCGCCAATTTATTCACATCCCAATAGTCAAACCGCATAATATTATTCAGAACCTCACCAACGCCAGATTGGCGACTAATAAGTAACGCCGTGTCATGATGCGCCGCCTCCAAGGCAGTCAAACCAAATGGCTCAGAAACCGAACTCATCACAAAAACATCAATCAAACAGTAAATATCTCGCCACTGTTTTCCGCGCACAAATCCCGTAAAAATCATCTTATCGCTAATCCCTAAATCTGCCGCTAGTTCAATCAATTCATCTCTTTGCTCACCATTTCCAGATAAAACAAAAACAATCTTCTCATATTTTTCAAGCGCCTTCGCTGCAGCTCGCACAAAATACGTCAAACCCTTCTGAACCGTGAGTCGCGTCAACGCGCCAACAACCGTATAGCCATCCTTTTTCAACTCCTCCAAATATCTGTAAGTACTGGCGTCATACTCATGCGGCGGCAAATCAGCCAAATCAATCGCGTTATAAACCACCTCAATTTTCTCTGGCGGAATGTGATAATTCTTAACAATTATTTCCTTCGTGATTTCACTAACGGCGATTATCCGATCAGCCATCAACAAGCCTTGTTGCTCAATTTCGTGAACCAGAGGATTTCCTGACTGCTCGCCAGAACGGTCAAATTCCGTCGCGTGAACGTGCACAATTAGCGGCGCGCCCGTCATCTCCTTAGCAATTATTCCAGCTTCCATCGTCAACCAATCATGCGCGTGAATTGCATCGGGCTGATGATTTTTCACAAACTTCCGAACGTATTTGCCGTAACGCCTCTGTACAGCGCGCATCGGCGAAAGACCATATTCGTCCTTAGCGTTTTCACGGTCTTCCTCTGAACCGTTATTATACGCACCCAAATCGTGATAATTCGGCGGCAAAGGAGTAGCTGAATAGATATTCATATAGTCAATTCCGGGATGCTTGGCGGTGTAGGGGATAATAAAGTCAATATCAACGCCCTCCGAAGCAAGCGCCTTCGACATCTGATAGCAAGCAACGCCAAGTCCGCCACTATTGTGCGGAGGAAGTTCCCACCCAAGCATTAAAATTTTCATCTCTGAGTTAATTGTAGAACTACGCTTATGTTTTTTCAAGGGATTTTGGGATCTTTTTCACGAGTTTTTATTTTTCACAATTTTAACATTTGCGACAAAGCTAATTCGTGATAAAATAGTTGCTATAGGAGTGTAGCTCAGGTGGCTAGAGCACTGGTCTCCAAAACCAGGTGTCGGGGGTTCGAGTCCCTCCACTCCTGCCAAGATTCTCGCTTGAAAGAGAATCTTTTTTATTAGTCAAAAATCTGCTATAATTTCTCAATATGAAACCTCTATCACCTTCATCTCCGCACATCATCGCCATGGTTGGTGCGCCAGGTTCAGGGAAGACGCAATTCGCTGTAGAGTTTGCGAAGATTTTCAATTCTCCAGTAGTAAGCTCTCGACAATTTGAAGTTTTTACAGACAATACAAAAACCATTTCTGACGCAACATTGTCGCTTTTGGAAGAATTTTTGAAGACTAAACAAACTGTCATTTTGGACGGATCAACGGATCAGCGCACGAATCGTATGCGTATCAATCGCCTCGCCAGGGAATATGGATATAAAGTCCTATTTGTTTGGGTGCAAACCGATCCCGCCACAGCCAAACATCGCTGGATAAAGACTTATGGCGGAAACGACGAATCTTTCGAGCGACGATTGAAGCAATTCTCAGCGCCGCACAGCAGCGAATCTTACGTCGTGATCAGTGGTCGGCACACCTTAAGCAGTCAGGCTCGCACTGTTCTTAAGCAAATTGGCGCCAGTCGCCCAGAAGCTCCACGCCGCCCAATTGCCGGAAATCGCATTAACATAGGTTAGTTATGGCAATTATTACCGACGAAGAATTCGGAGAAATTGTCGTTAAAAAACGTAGCTTAGCGAAGACTGTTAGTTTGAAAATTGCGCCAGACGGACGAATACAAATCACAATGCCGCCATATGCGCCGCTGTTGGCTGCGAAGACATTGATTAAAACCTCTCGAAAGCAAATCCGCGAACTAGTTTCTCAATACAGAGAAAAACTTTCTTACACGGAAAATCAGCAAATCGGCAAAAGTCATCATTTATTGGTACAAACGACCGCGAAACCTTCGAGCGTAAAAATCGTCGGAACGCAGATATTGGCAGAAATCAACGAGGCAGAATCTGTTGAATCGGCAGCAAACCAACAACTTATCCGCAGCAAAATTCTGGCAGCTCTCAGAAAAGAAGCCAAGTCGTATCTGCCGAGGCGATTGTCATTTTTAGCGGAAGAACACGGCTTTTCTTTTGCTCGGAGTAAAATCACACACTCATCAAGTCGCTGGGGAAGCTGCTCTTCATCTGGGACGATTAGCTTGAATATCGGGATGATGAACTTGCCATTTGAGCTGATTGATTACGTAATTATCCACGAATTATGTCACACCAGGCATATGAATCACTCGACAAAATTCTGGGACGAAGTTGCCAAATTTGACCCGCATTATAAAATCCACCGAAATGAATTGAAAAAATATTCGCCATACATATAGAAACGCCTATGCTTATGTTATACTTTAGCTATGTGGGCGCTAATTTTTCTATTGATCACTCTGAGTGTTGTTTTAGGTGTTATAGCTATTGTTTTACATAAAATATTGTCGGAAATTAGCGATAAATCTGATTGTAAAAATGATAAAAAAAGCCTCAGCGAACATCAAAGAATGATCACGCTTATCAATAATATTACCGACGCGATTCTCAGTACGGACGAGCACGGAATTATCAATACATACAATTCTGCGGCGCTTAATTTGATTGACACGAACAGCGGAATTAACGGCGAGCATATCAGTCAGGTGCTGAACCTTGAAACGACAGATAAAAAGCCGATTGACATTTTTAAGGAACTCACCAAATCTTCCGCAATTCGCCAGCGCGACGACATTCTAATGAAAATCGAAGATGGCGATTATATTCGCCTGGAAGTTACGCTTGCGCCAGTTCAGGGCGGCGACAAAATGACTCCGGACGGATATGTGCTTATTTTACGCGACATCACGAAGACGAAGAGCCTCGAAGAGGAGCGTGATGAATTTATTAGCGTAGTTAGTCACGAATTACGCACGCCAATTGCTATTGCTGAAGGTTCGCTGAGCAACGCCAAATTGTTGGTCGAGCGTAAAATGACTAGCAAAATTCCCGAAGCCATTGACGAATCTCATAAGCAAATTTTATTCTTAGCGCGAATGATCAACGACCTCAGTACATTATCACGCGCCGAGCGAGGTGTGGCTGATGAAACGGAAATAATCGACGTAGCGGAGCTGGCGGCTCAGATAAATTCCGAATATTCACCTCAGGCGGGGGAAAAAGGTTTGGTTTTCAATTTGGATATCGGCGGGCGACTTGGCGTAGTTAAGGTTTCTCGTCTATATCTGGAGGAAATTCTCCAAAACTTCATCACCAACGCCATTCGATATACACAAAAAGGCTCCATAACTTTATCAATCAAGAAAAATAAATCTGGCGAAATCACCTTCAAAGTTATTGACACGGGAATTGGCATTAGTAAAGCCGACATGGCAAAAATTTTCGACAAGTTTTACCGCGCAGAAGATTATAGAACTCGCGAGACGAAAGGCACGGGATTAGGTCTATATGTTTCCGCTAAGTTGGCGAAGAAATTGGGCTGTAAAATTGAGGTAGAAAGCCGATTAAACCACGGATCGACGTTCGGATTCAAGCTGAAAGAGTTCAAAAATAATGACAAATAATATTCGGTCAACTTGTTTTTTTGACTCGGATGAATTACAATGACTATTGACAGTCTGTGAAAAACAGACTTTTTAAATTGGGAGAAAATATGGCACAGAAAGGCAAGGCAAGCAGCAAAACTACGGTTCGTCGCATTAAAGCTACCGACGACGCGCCAAAAAAAGAAAAAGCTGTAGCAAAAAAAATCAATAAACCAACAAAAATCACCACAAAAGCGTCTAAAAAATCTGGCGAAAAAGGTGGATTGATTGGATATTTTAAGGGCGCTTGGGAAGAGCTGAAGCTAGTTCGCTGGCCAACCCGCTCAGCAACTTGGGCAATGACAGCGGCGGTGCTTATCTTCACCTTTGCGTTTGTCGTTCTGATTTTATTACTTGACGCCGCATTCAACTGGGGCTTTAACCAAATTTTGAAATAGAGGAGAGATTATGAGTTCAAAACGATATGACGACAGTAAGCAATGGTATGCAATTCATACCTATTCTGGCTACGAAGAAAAAGTTGCCGAATCAATCCGCCAGCGAATCAACGGCGTCGATATGGCTGATAAGATTTTTGACGTTATCGTGCCAAAGGAAAAGCAGATCCAGATTCGCAACGGTAAGCGTAAAATTGTTGAAGCTAAGATCTTCCAGGGCTATGTCTTGGTTGAGATGAAATTGACCGACGAAACTTGGTACATCATCCGCAACACACCAGGCGTTACAGGATTTGTGGGTGCCGACACTACGCCAACTCCAGTTTCTGAAAAAGAAATTGCGAAGATTAAGAAGCGAATGGGCGTTGAAGAGCCAAAGCATCAGATTGACTTCTCAGAGGGCGAAGTTGTTTCAATTATCGACGGTCCGTTCAAGGGCTTTGATGGCGCCGTGAGCGAAATTGACGCATCTAAGGGCACTTTGAAGGTTATGGTCAGTATGTTTGGCCGTGACACTCCAGTCGAGCTGGACGCCCTGCAGGTTAAAAAAGTTTAGCTTGCAATTTTAAGCATTTTTCGATATAATATTCGAGTTACGCACTACAAACTATAAGGAAGAACTATGGCAAAGAAAATTATTGGTAATTTGAAATTACGCATTCCAGCCGGTCGAGCAACAGCAGGTCCTCCAGTGGGATCAACGCTTGGTCAGTGGGGACTAAACATGATGGACTTCATTAATCCATTCAATGACGCTACAAAAGACATGATGGGTAAGGACGTAATTGTTCACATTCAAGTTTACGAAGACCGAACATTTACTTGGAACTCACTTGGTCAACCAGTTGACGATATGATTCGTGAGAAAGCTGGAATCCAAAAGGGTAGCGGCAAGCCACACTCAGACAAGGTCGGTAAGATTACTCGCGCACAATTGCAAGAAATCGCTGAGGCGAAAAAAGACCAATTGAACGCAATCGACATCGAAGGCGCAATGAAAGTTATCGCCGGATCAGCACGCTCAATGGGCGTTGAAGTCGTCGACTAATCTACAGAACTTTTAGCAAATAGCCCCGGACTTCTCGGGGTTATTTTATGGGAAGATGTAATAAATGATTGTAAAGAATATTTTAGATGACAGCGTAATCTCCGCTCTTAAAAATGAGCAATTGATAATTACTAAAACTGACACAATTTATGGAATATTAGCTGTAGCTAATTCAAAAAAAGCCGTTGATAAATTATACGAAGTTAAGCGGCGTACCTTGGATAAACCCGTTATTATTTTGGTTGCGGATATTGACAACATTCCTAATCTTGCGCCGTCGATCAAACGCAAATATCAAGAAATCTCCAAAAATAGACCAACAACAATCATCACCAAAGTGAGTCCTGACTTCCTGCCGCATCTTCCGAGAAACGGCGAAACATTAGCATTCAGAGTCGTGCCAGAATCTCCATTGGCAGAGTTAATTCGAACCGTTGGTCTTTTGGTCGCACCCAGTGCAAATCCATCGGGAGAAGAACCGGCAAAAAACGTCACCGAAGCGATAAATTACTTCCACGAATTAGTGCCGATTTATGTCGATTCTGGAGAAGTTGCCGACGCTCAACCGTCGCAAATTGTCCGAATCAACGAGGGCGGGGAAATTGAGTTTTTAAGAAGATAATCCTCGAATAATTGTCAAAAAATCGCCAAATAAAAAAGACTTCCTCTGAATTACGGGGAAGTCTTTTTGCGCAAGTTACTTCACAAACGGATGCGCAATCTCCAAATC